>JANRLT010000018.1 GCA_033762255.1 Pirellulales bacterium
TTATCTTTTTTAGCAATTATGAAAATTCGCGTCGGCGTGATCGGGCTGGGCGAGGCGTGGGAGCAGCGATACCGACCTACGTTGCGTTCTTTGGTGGATCGATTTGAAGTCAAGGCGATCTGCGATCCCATTAGCCATCGGGCGGAACAGGCCGCGCACGAATTTGGCGCCCAGGCCGTGGATGGCTTTCATGCCGTTGCCAAACGCGATGATATCGACGCCTTGTTAATTCTTAGCGATCAGTGGTATGGGCATTTGCCGGTGCTAGCGGCCTGTGAATATGGGCGAGCGGTCTATTGCGCCGTGGCTTTGCAATTGAATATGGAGGATGCCGTCCAATTAAAGCATAAAGTCGAGGAATCCGGCATTTCCTTTATGGCGGAATTTCCCCGCCGCCACGCTCCCGCCACCGTCCGGTTAAAGGAGCTAATGGCGACACGATTGGGCCAGCCCAATTTATTGTTTTGTCACAAGCGCACCCCCGTCCATGAAAAAGCGACCGCCAAAACAAAGATTTTGCCACAGGGGGATGACTATCGCGATTTGATCGAATTAGTCGATTGGTGCCGGTATGTTGTCGGGCAAGAACCGACATCGGTCTTTGGATTGTGCCATTATGTCAAAGCCAACCCGGCCCAATCCGATTATCGGATGATGAGCCTGGATTACTCCCACACGGGCCAGCCGGGAGCTGGAGTGGTCGCGCAGATCAGTTCGGGTTATTACTTTCCGCAATGTTGGGAGGAAGCTGTGTCTTATCGACCCCCGGCCGCGTTGCAGGTGGCTTGTGAAAACGGGATTGCGTTTATCGACTTGCCGACCAACTTGGTATGGTTTGACAACGCGGGCCGTCATCAAGAATCGCTGGAAAATGATCGCCCCCTGACCGAACACCTGCTCAATCAATTTCATCGGTCTGTAACCAGCCTGGTCCGCCAGGTAAGCGGCCTGGAAGACGCCTTTCGCGCGGTGCAAATTGTCCTGGCCGCGCAACACAGCCAAGCCACCGGGCAGCGGGTTTATTTAACCTCCACCCCCCCTTCGCCCTCCCCCATCCTGGATTCCCCGGCAAGGCCCGCTTATGGCAACTAAAAATTTGGGCAACCTGGGCGGTTTTGCATTTTTGAATAAGGCATTTACTTCGGAGGATGTGCCGGGTCTTTGCGCGCTCTTTGGAGATGAGCCTTTTTTACAGCGCGAATGCCTCAAAAAAATCACAGAGCTGGTCCTGGAGGTGCGCTCCGGAAAAAATCTGGACGCGGAATTTTCCGTTGCGACGCTGAATGGCGAAAAGAACGCCAATCAAGAATTGGAACTGCGAACCGTCCTGGATGAATTAAACACGGTTTCGTTATTTGGGGGGACGGGACGACGACTAGTCGTAATCGATCAGGCGGATGATTTTATTACGCTGCATCGGGACGAATTATTGTCAAAATATGTCCAGCGGCCCAACCCCGGTAGCGTCTTGGTATTGGTGGTGAAAACTTGGCCCAGCAATACCAAACTATATAAGGAATTTGCGGCTAACGGTTTAAATTTGGAGTGTAAAACGCCAGGCGAGGACCTCTTGCTGGCCTGGCTGGTAAAACAAGCCAGTACGTGCCATGGCGCGCAGCTGGAGCGCGAAGCGGCGGAACTCTTGTTGGAAATAGTCGGCCCGGAAATGGGGCGGCTCGACCAGGAACTGGAAAAATTATCGCTGATCGTTCTCGCGGACCAGATTGATGGACAATTCACAGCGGAAAAGAACGCGCGAACTCCGCCAGACCCAAATAAAATCGTCAAAATCGACAAGCGTTTAGTGCTAGAGGCGGTTGGCGGTTGGCAGGCAAAAAGTGCCTGGGACCTGGGCGATCGCATCAATGAGGGGGATGCCGCCACGGCTTTATTAGCGTTACAACGCTTAATCGACGCCGGCGAGGACCCGATCGCGTTGGTGGCGATGCTGGCGGGAACAATCCGCAAATATGCCGCCGCGACCCGTGTGGCCGATCTGGCTACTGGTTCGCAGCGGCGGCTGGATATGAAAACCATTCTTACCGAGGCCGGCATGAAAATTTGGCCCGACGCCCAGGCCAAAGCGGAGCGACACTTAAAACAACTCACCCGCGCGCGGGGACGGCGGTTGCTGGGGTGGTTATTGCAGGCGGACGCGGCGCTCAAGGGGCACAGCTCTAGCAAACCTCGATCGCGTTATGTGTTAGAGACATTGATCGTGCGCATGTCAAAAATGCTCTCCCCTCCGACAAATGCGTCTTAGCCGGGGTAAAATGCCTCTATCCGCCCCTGCGATTTTGACGGGGATTTCTTATAATGCGGAGATGGATGGCTCCTTTTTCCCCTGGAACTGACTTTTGCCCGCGATTGTATGCAAGACCCCCAACTGTTTTATGACAATCCTTTGATCGGACGTTATGCCAGCGCGGAAATGAGCGCGCTTTGGGGGCCGCGCAAAAAATTTAGCACCTGGCGACAGTTGTGGATCTGGCTGGCGGAGGCCGAGGCCGAATTAGGCCTGCCGATCACGGCCGCCCAGTTGGAGGAACTGCGCGCCCAGCGTGATAATATTGACTTTGCCGCCGCCGCCGCCTACGAGGGAAAACTGCGCCACGATGTCATGGCCCATGTGCATGCGTATGGCGATGTCGCTCCCGCGGCGCGCAAAATTATTCACTGGGGGGCGACCAGTTGTTATGTCACGGACAACGCCGATTGTAAACAATGACACCACTCGCCCCGGCAAGTCGTCGCCACGAAGAACAAGCTCCCCATTACGGACCGGCCGGGTTTCTCCCACAGCGTCGAT
>JANRLT010000019.1 GCA_033762255.1 Pirellulales bacterium
CGCATCGCGCTCCGCTGCGCGTCGCGGCTAATCGCGAGGAATGTATAATTAAAAATTAAGAATTAACAACGGAGATTGTGTTGGGGTAACGGATGCTATAAAGATGATGCTCCTACGGAGCAGAATTTCGCGACCCGCGTCCCGCACCTCGCGTCCCGCGACCCACCGCACCGCGCTCCGCTGCGCGTCGCGGCTAACCAAATACTAGCTACCAAAACCAAATTCCAAAACGGCGAGTACAACTCGCCACTACGGGCGGAACGGCGAGTACAACTCGCCGCTACGGGCGGAATGGCGAGTACAACTCGCCGGTACGGTCTACCAGCTCCCCGCGCGGGGGGGTGCGGGGGACGGAGGTTCATTCTTTCCTGGTGACTCGGCTGTTTCCGCTTGGGCGGTCTGGATCACGCCGTCTGCTTCGTCGACTTCCGCGTGGCCTTGCTCAGAACCGTGTGCATCGCCGCGGCGCGGCAGCGGCTTTTGTAGTTCCTTGGGCCGGCCTTCTTGCCAGGCTTGATCCCAGGGACTGCGGTCGGGCCAGTTCCCTCCCCGCAGACATTCCAGCCCATTGTGACCGACCGCGGAGCCGGGATCGATCCATAACCCCCGTTCGTTAAGCTCCATCGTGTCCAGATTAAAGTCCAGGTTGAGCCGTTCGACTTCGTAATTGACCCATACGCTCATAAAATCGTTTTGAACATTCAACAGATCCGACAGTGACGACACCAAATCCCGCGCGGTCGTGGGACTGTAGGTGCTGACCACGCCCGGCTTGGGCGGTTCGCGCAGACGCAGGCGGGAAACTTCCACCTGGTCGATCGCCACCCGCACCGCCGCGCGCCGCAGTTCAAAGTTGGCCTGGTTAAGCTCCATTTGTCGCAGACCGTTGCGCAGGCTTTGGCTCACACGGTCGACAAATGCGTAATAATTGCGGCGGGCTTGCTGGAACTCGATCAACGATTGGCGATAGTTATTACGCTCGGCCACGCGCGTGAGGGGGGCGTCAAATTGCACGCCCACGCGCAGGCGGCCGGTGGCGCTGCGAAAATCGACCGGGTTGTCGCCGACTGTGCGGATATCGCCGCCAAATATCAGATTTAGATCCGCCTCCAGGTCATTGGCGTTAAATTCGATCAGCCGCCAAGTGTCCACCAGCGACGCCCGCGCGTTCATCCAGTCGCGGCGGTTATGGCTGGCAATGGCCAGGGCGTCCGCGGGATCCATTTCAATGGGTAATAGCGACACGCTTTCCGCCCGCGCGCGGGCCTGGATGAGCGACAGCTCCAAAATTTCGCCCGAGAGTTCCACCAGCAAATAGGGCAGGCGGGCCAACAAGAATTTTGCCCGTTCCTGGCCAGCCTCGGTGTCCAGCAGGCTAGGGTCGGCCTGCCAGGCGCTCAACTCCTGCTCGAGTTGCCGTAGTAATTCGGGATAGCGGGCAAAGGATTGCGCGAGGGTTTTAAGCTCCACGGTGAGCTTGTCGGGGAGTTGTTCCAGATCGGCAATGACCAGATCAAATTCATCTGGCTCGGTTGTGGACTGTTGGGGATTGGTCGCGGTCGTTGAATTTGCGCCGGAGAGATTTTCCCCTTGTTCGGCGGTCGATCCAGCGGGTTGCGGCTCGGGCGTGGTTAGTTCCTCCAGCGTCTGGTCGACCAGCGCCGTCTGTTCCGCCGTGTCGGGATTGGACTGCTGGCGGTCGCGGCTTTGTAAACTTTTGAGCATTTGTCGGCGTTCGGGAAACGCGGCGCGGACGTCGCCAATGTCGGCGGCGACCTCCTTAAAGTGAGTGGTCGTTTGCTCATGGACCTGCCGGGCGGTGGCCAGGGCCGCCTGCAAAAACGCCAGATTCTGCCGTAAGGCCGCGGCTTTATCTGGCTGGGCCGCTCCCGCCAGGTTTTCACGTATGCTGATAATCCGCTCGCCCAAGAGTTCCTGCGTGCGGGTGATGCGATTTTGTAGCGGTGGTATCGCCGGGTCGATCAGTTGAAACGCGTCCAGCAGCGGATCGCACAGCGAGATTTCGATATCGGGGGGGAGGCCCAGCGTGATTTTGTAATTGTCCTGCAAATTTTGAAAGTTGGTCCGGGCGGTCAGCAGTTGGCTGCGGGCGTTAAAGAGGGCCTGTCGGCCAAAGTCGACCTGAAAACGGTCGATCCGCCCCGCGTCGTAGGCGGCCTGCAATTGGGCCAGACTTTCGGCCAGGGCGGCGATGTTGGCCTCTTGGTTGTTGATTTGCATTTGCGTTTGCAACAGGCCCATGAATCCACCGGCGGTACCCGCGCCGGCCCCCCCTGCCGCGCCGGTCCCCCCTTGCTGGTTGATATTTCCCTGGGTAGCGACATTGCCAAAGCCCCCACCCAAGCCGGTAAAGCCCGATAGCCCCGCACCGCCAAAAACACCTCCCCGGCGTGATGGTCCCTGGCCAGCGTCGCGACCGGTGACCAACTGCACATAAAAGCCGCGGCGATAGCGTTCCATAAAACGGACATTGGCCAGGAGCGTGCGCTCGGCCAGGGTCAGGCGTTCCAGCACGCGGCTACGCACCCCACCGCGCAACAGCGGCTGCACCAGGCTAAAATCCAACAACGTGGTGGCGGAGTCCGAATCAGTGCCGGAAAACTGCCAGACGAGCGAATTGGCCAGTTCGACCATCAGTTGGCCGCCGCTGGCAAAGAGTTTGTTGGCCTGGACGCCGGTGTCGGTGGTGAGCGTGCTGCGGGATTCGCCCCCCGACCCGGGACGTTGGACGCCATCGGCGGTAAAGAACGTGTCATTCCCGGCAAAAAACTGCACATCAAACCGAAACCGTTCAAAGGTCACATCCAGCGCGGATAAATACAAATCTTCTAGCTCGCGCTGGTAATCGCGGGAATTCATTAATCCCACTAGCACGCTCCCTGGCAAATCCAGGGCTAGTTTTCCCTCCTCGTCGCTGGGGAGATAGCGATGCCAGTCGGGATTTTCCGCCCAGGGGGTGTCGCCATTGCGATGCCAGCAGGGATAGCCGCGCATCCCATCGACGCAGTGCATCAATTCATGGGAGGTCGGGTCATCGGGAGGGAGGGGCTCTTTATCGGGATCAAAGCCGTCATACATCCGCGAACGGGGATCGATTTCGATCGTGTAATTTTGCAACGGCCAGCGTGGGTCATCGGTTTTTTCATGGACGGCGGCGTAGACTTCTTTGTCCGCCTGCTGACGGTACATCCCGCGGGTGCAGCCCGTGGCCAGCGCCAGCAAGCCCAACAGTGGCAACATTTGCAGCCAAGCGAAACGGTATCGCCCCGGCGTAGCCAGTGGGAGACGCGGGGACTTGGTAATCGACTTGATCCAAGAGCTGGGCATGGAGGGTTTTGGCGACAAATCGAAAACGTTCGGAAATTGTGCTTTGTTTCAGTTGTTTCGACAGTGAAACTGGAACGACTTAAACGAATCCGCTGACTGTTAGGGTAACAGCAGCTTTTTGGGTTAAATGGATTGGCATGTCTACAAAACAGGGGTTGTATGGGTAAAATGGGATGTTTTCTGTCAAGGATACTCAGGGGATTGGATGAGACGGTGGAGATATCAGAAATACTAATAGTATGGGTGGGAATGGAAGGGTCCAGGATAAGTAAGAGACCAGGAAAATAACCCAATTAGGCGCAAATTTGCTGTATTTCACCAGTTGCACAGAGTTTTCCATCGTTGCATTTCCTTGACTCTCTGTTTTACCCGATTTATCATCAAATAAGCTAATCTTTACGGCTATCACCTTGTGACGGGCCGGCTCTAGAGGAAATGCGAGAATCGGGACATGGATATTGGCTTATTGGTGTTGATCGTTGCCACCATTTTTTTATTGGTGGGTCTTGTGTCGCTATTTTTAGGGCACAAGTCCTGGCCGATTTACACCATTATTTTGGTGTTTTTGAACATGGCCGCTTCGGTGGCTTTCTTTTATCTGGCTGCGCGGACATTGCAGACCCACAAAAACTGGCGTGAAGCCAACGCCAAGTGGGAGCAAGCCACGGCCGCCAAGCAAGAAGAACTAGACCAGGTTGTCTTAGGTGGCGAAAACGAGGAAGGCGTTGCCGAGCCTAGTTTGGTGACGCTCGAGCGGATGCTGGACGCGGTGGAGTTTCATCGCGGGCGGGCGTGGGGAATCTTGCCGATCGCGGCGGCTAGTAACGTTCGTTTAGGGGGGATTTCGGTCACACCGGAAAATCAGGTTCAATTAACCGTGAACATGGCTATCGAACCGCCGGAAGTTCATGGCATTGAGCCGGGCATGGTGCTGCATGTGTTTCGGGATCGCAATCGCGAAAAAGATGACAAGGCATTACCCAGTCCCGATGACTACCTAGGGTTTTTTAAGGTTGATAAGGCCGAGCCAAAGTCGATCTCGCTGACGCGCATGACATTGGCGGGCAATAACGAAGGTGATCCGCCGGCAAATAACACGCCGTTGATATTGTACGAAACCATGCCGGGGGATGATCATCTGGTATTTAAAAATGCCGATGGCAGTAATCCCACGGAGGCGGAATTGCGAAGCAAGTTCTTTGGCAATTTGCCGGAGGATATTTTGCGGCAGTACGCGTTGGATGGCAAACCGGCGGAAGAGCTGGACCTGGATAAGCTCAGCCCGCATGCCCGCTGGTTGATGGAAAATCGCATCTGGTGGCGGCTGAAGTTTACCAAACCGTATGAACTGGATGCCGCTCAAGTGGACAAACCCCCTGTTGCGGCGGATCCCGCGGCCGACCCCGCGGCGGATCCAGCCGCCGACCCCGCCGCCGACCCGACAGTGGATGAGGCGGGGAATTTAGCGGCGGAATCCAACAAAGTCATGATTAATGAAAACGAAGTGGCTGTGGTGGATCCCGCGACCGCGGCCAAGCTGGTCGCCGACGGCATCGCCCAACCGGATGATAAGGATAGCGAGGGGAAGCCCCAACCGTACAAGGTTTATGTGCGGCCGTTGCATGATTACACGTATGCGTTTCGCGCGATCCAACTTGAACGGCAGCGGATCGAAATGGCAATTGCCGAGAATCAACGCTTGATCGAGGTGCAGACCAAAACCAACGCCACGCTCGAGGCCCAAAACCAATTGCACCAAACGACCACGGCCAATCTGCAGGCTGATATTGCCTCGTTGCAAAAGGAACAGGCGGCGATCGTAGCTTATGGCCGAAAACTGCAGGGCGAACTGCAAAAGATCAGCAAACTGCAATTGGATTTGCGCAAGAAAATCCAAACCGACGCGGCTCAATTTACCAAGATTCAGTTGCAGGCGGCTGAGAAAATCAACCGCGCTAATCCCCTGAGTACCGCGGACGCGGCGGATAACGCCAACCCGGTCAATCTGAACAACGCCAACGCCACTTCCGTTGGCCAATAGGGGGCAAGAGATACGGCGGCTCCCGTAGGGGGGCCCGTGTAACACTTTATCCTCATTCTGTACGACATCATTAGTTTCTTTGCGGAATAAGTTTGCGTCCTGGGGACTTGCGTAATTTGGCAAAGATGTGCCACGCTGGAATTTTTTACTTGGCGTGGGGAAGTGGCGGATTCGATAATTTGAGATAGCTGCGGCGCAATGCCACCCTTGCGCACGATGAGTAACAGCCAGGTCTCCCCCCAGCATCATGCTTTGTGAGTCTAGCGACTCTTTTGTTGCTAGCAAGAATTGCGGATAGCCCTCCGGCCACTCGCAGTTTCATTGCCGCCGTGGCCCGCCGTCATTCATGGATGAATCAACCGGAACTGCGAATTAAACGCGACTATCCGGGGACGCGGCCCCGCAACGACGTGACCGTTGCGTGGTGGAGGGGCGGTTTTTTTCCAGGGAAGGAAAAACAGATGGGACTGGCACGATTTACGCGCGCGGCAGCTCTCGCGGCGGCGGTGGCATTGGCGTTTGAAAATTCCGCGCGAGTCGTGTCGGGCCAGGAACCCGCCGGCACACTTCCCCCGGTGATGGTGGAACCCCCGGCCAACGGGGCGCAAGGAACCCGCGACCCGATCATTGTCGAGCCTGATCCCACGACCGAGGACCAAGGTGCGCCCGCGACCGGCGGCGAGCCTGCTAGCGTTTTTGACAATGCGCAATTGCTCGACCCGCAAAACAGCGACTTGGCACCGGGAGAGTTGTACGGGTACACGCCGCTGGCCAATCAATCGTTTTCCGGGCCAGGAACGCTTGTACCGGGGGTGGATGGGGGCTTGCGGGGCCTGGGCCTGTCGGCCTGGGACGCGCCGCAGCACGGCACCATTATTAATCCCCAAACCTTGATTGAACGCCAGCCCAGCGATATGTCGCGTGCGTTGCAAAACGAGGTTGGAGTGCTGGTGCAGCAATCCGCGCGCGGGCAGGCCAGCCCGTTTATTCGCGGTCTGACGGGTCAAAACGTGGTGATCCTCATCGATGGCGTGCGGGTCAATAATTCGACATTTCGCGCGGGGCCAAACCAGTATTTTAACACGATCGACCCGGGGATGGTCGAACGGATCGAAATCATCCGCGGCGCGCAGTCGGTGCTGTGGGGGTCGGACGCTATCGGCGGTGTGATCAATGTCATCAGTAAATCCCCCAGCCGCGACCGGGGCGATTATGGCCAGCAACATTTCCAAGAGATTTTTAGCACCGCCGACACAGGCACCTACACGCGATTGGACACTCAGGCCTGGACCGGCAATCAGGGAGTTTACGCCGGGGCGAGTTACCTCAATGTGAATGAACTGGAAATTGGCGGCCAGCGCGGGCGGCAACCCTTTACCGACTACGATCAGTATGCGGGGGACTTGAAGTACCAGTTACTGCTCTCGCCCGATAGTTTGCTGACGGTGTCGCTGCAGCATTTTGAGCAAATGGATGTCCCGCGCAGCGATCGCTTTGCGCCGTTTACGTCCAGTCCCCGACCCACGTTTTTTGACCCGCAGCAGCGGGACATGGTGAATTTGCGGTGGGAGGGCGTTGCCTATCAGCCGCTGTTTGACGCGTACGCGGTCACTTTTAATTATTCGCGGCAAAAAGAAGGGGTTCGCGAAACACGCCTCAACAACAACGGCACGGTCAATCGGATCGAAGCGGGGGAATTTGACGTCAACACGTTTGGCACCGTGGTGACCCTGGTCAAGGAGCTGGATTACGCCGGCACGCTGAGCTATGGGGCGGATTATTACTACGACGACATCGACGCCGTCCGCGTCCGGACCAATGGCAATAACGGCGCGCCGATCAATCCCCCCACCATGCTTATGCCGCAATTTCCCAATAACAGCCTGTATGACCGGGCGGGACTGTACGCCGCCTGGAGCGTCCCCCTGACCGACCGCCTGTCAGCCCTGACCGGCGTCCGGTATGAAAACGCCAACGCCAGCGGCACCACGCCCATTGGCAACCAAAATGTGTTCATCGAGCGGTCCTATCAAGACTGGGTGGCCAACGCCGGTCTGACGTATGAAGTGTGCGAGGGGGTCAATCTGGTCGGTGGTTATTATGAAGGGTACCGCGCGCCGAATTTGGATGACTTGTTCGCGGACGGCTCGTTCCTGCAGGGACAATTTCAATCAATCTCTAGCGTCAATGTCGAGCCGGAATACAGCCAAACATACGAGGTGGGCCTGAAATATGACGGTCCCGTGTTGCGCCTGCAGGCGTTTCAGTATTGGAATGATTTTGAAAACGCCATCTTGCGTTACCCGGTGAACACTTCGGGTCCGAACGCGGGGCAGTTTAATCCCAATAGCGCGACGGTGATTAGGGACAACTCTGACGCCTATCTCTATGGCACGGAACTGGGGGGAGAGTTGTTGTTGGACGATTGGCTGGACCGCGCGGGTTATAGCCTGTATGGAAATGTGTGGTATACCTACGGCTTGGATCTGGGAACCAACGGCGTCGGCGCGCCATCCGAACCGTTCTCGCGGATTCCCCCGCTGACGGGGACCCTGGGCGTGCGGTGGCGCGCGCCGGAAATGCGCCGCTGGGTCGATGTGTACGTCTGGATGGTGGACCGGGCCGACCGGTATTCCTTGCTCAATAGAGCCGATGCGCGGTTTATCCCCGGCGGCACGCCCGGCTATGCCACGCTGAACTTGCGGACGGGCCGGACCTGGGGGATGCATGACCAGCACCGCTTGACCCTGGCCATCGAAAACATCACCGATCAATATTACCGCGTGCTAGGTTCCGGCGTCGATGGAGCGGGGATTAACGGTATTATTGGCTACGAATTTACTTATTAGGCGTTGACGGCTCACGCAATTCTCATAATCAACGAGGTTAGTCGCGGAATCATGAGGAATTGTGTTTACAGTCGGGGGATTGCGCCTTGCAAACCGTTCTTTGGCTCGGCAAGATAAAGAAGTAGCCATCCTCACCGCTCCTATTCGGCTTGTCGGCGTGATACGCATCTCCCCCGCTTTACGTCAAAAAATCACCGCCAGCGCGACTTCGCTATTCGCGCATGGAGTGGCGTGCGCGGGTCTGGTGTATTGGGGTTTGTCGCCGGATTCCCGCTGGCAAACGGCGCGGATGCATTCCCGTCGCGGTGTCATCCAGGTGCAGGTCGATTGGTCCCCCAGCCGGGCGGAGCAGGCCCCGGACGCTGTAACCATCGAACCGACGGAACCGATTTTGGTCGAACCAGAGTCAGCGCAGATTGCCGAGCGACGATTTACGCTGCGCCCCGGCAGCGAACTGCCGCAACTAGAACTCTCCACGGATATTGTGGCCGGTTCAGATCAGCCGCAGCCTCCGGATTTGTCGCATGAGCTTGTCGCGCGGACGCTCCCCCAGACCGATCCGCAACCAGCCGAGCAAAGTCCGGTTCCGGCGATTTTAGGTCCCCGGCAAACGGCCATCGCGGGACATGCGGCCCAGCCCGCCACGGCGGCGGGACTAGAGCATTTTGCCGCGGCGGATTTTTATAATAATCCTCCGCCTCAGTATCCCGATGCCCTCCGCCGGGCACGAATCGAGGGACGGGTGATGCTAGAGATACATATCGACGCCCGGGGGGTGGTCACCAGCGTCACCATCCGGCAATCCAGCGGGCAACCTTTGTTTGACGCGTCGGCAGTGGCAGCGCTGCGGCAATGGCGGGCAGCTCCCGCCCGACATCATGGTCGCCCCGTGGCGACCATCGAAATGCAGGAAGTGATCTTTCAACTGCCGGGCAAGCGCTGAGGCGGGTTAGGGACGAAAAATGGGTAGGCAATTTCCAATACATTTTAACAGGAGGAAGCGGAAGCAGCAGAGGAGATATCTGGCAAGTTGAGTGTCCCCCTATCTTCTGGAAATAGAAAAGGACGGGATGACTGTTTCCCCTACACTCGCTTGCTAAGTTTTTCGGCCAGACGTGATAGGGCCTTGCTGACATCGTCCAGGCCCAGGTGAATTTGTATCAGGCTCAGGCCTGTGGGCTGGTCCCACGCCGCCGTCAGGGCGGCGTCAAATTCTCCCTCGGTGCGAACTTCGTAGCCGTGGCCCCCACCCAGGATTTCGGGCAGTTTGGCGTAGTTCCAGGGATGAATATCATTGAAGTCCCCGGGATGTAGGAACCGCTCGGTGCCGTAACCCTTGTTGTCCAACAAAAGCACAATGACCGAGTAGTCATACCGCACGATGGTGCTCAGCTCCATGCCGGTCATTTGAAAGGCGCCGTCGCCGACGACCACCACGACCCGCTCGCGCGGTTTGGCCACGCTGGCCCCCAAGGCTGCGGGAATGCCAAACCCCATCGATGTGTAATACGCCGGGGCCAGATATTCGGTCTTTTGGCGAATGACCAGTTCCGTCGAGGCAAAGAGCGAATCCCCCACATCAGCAATGACCACCGTGTCGTCATCCAGCGATTCATTCAACCGAGCCATGAGCCGGGCAATGGTGATCGGCGCGTCGGGACGGAGCACGTACTTTTCCAGGGCGGCCGCCGGACCCTTGGGTAGTTTGCGCGGCGCGGCTGTGGGTTGCACGCGGGCCAGCTCGCGCAAAAAATCCTCCAACAGCACATCATGGTAATGGTGGTGCCTGATCCGCAGCTGCTCGCTGGTGGCGTAAATGCAGTTGGAGGGATTTAAATTCGCCGTATAAATCCCCAAATTAATATCCGTCATAAAGGTGCCTAACAGCAACACCAGATCGCTTTCCTCGACAAAGCGGGTCACTTCGTCCCGGCCGAGGGCCCCCTCGTACAAGCCCACATACAGCGGGTGGTACTCGCTAATGACGCTTTTGCCCAGCATGGTCGCGGCAATCCCTAGACGGGCACTTTCCGCCAGGGCCAAGAGTTCTTCTTGGAGGCCAAAGCGGTGGATTTCTATCCCCGCGACAATGCAGGGGCGCTGCGCGCGGGCGAGCAGGCTAACAGCCTCGTTGACCGCCTCGGCCAGGGCCGAAGGATCGCTAACGGGGGGGACTTGCTTGAACTGGTAGGGAACATCCGGCACCACGTGCACCATATCGCGGGGAATTTCCAAATAGACCGGCCGCTTAAACCGCACCGCCGCGTCCAACACGCGGTCAATTTCATGAAAGGCGGTCCGGGGATCGCTCAGTTCCGCCCCGGCGACGGTCAGCTTTTCAAAAACCTCGAGTTGTGTGCGAAAATCGCGCACTTTGTGGTGCAACAAGGGATTATTCACCCGCTCGCGCAGGCCGGGGGAACCCGTGATGAGCACGACGGGGGATTTTTCGGCGTAGGCCCCCGCGATGCTATTACACGCGCTCAGGCCCCCCACGCAATACGTCACACAGACCGCCCCCAGGCCGTTAATACGGGCGTAGGCATCGGCGGCAAAACCCGCGCAATCCTCGCGCGTGCAGCCGACGACGTTAATGGGGCTTTCCTCTAAGAGGTGGTAAAAACCCAGCACATAATCGCCGGGAATGCCAAAGATGTCGCGTATGCCGTAATCCTGCAGGCGGCGGATCAGATACTGACCAATACTTAGCCCCGCTACCTCGCCTGGTTCCGGGACGGCGCGCGAGGGACGGCGGTGGAGCGGCAAAATGGTCGGTGTATGTGTCATGGGTCGGACGCGCGGGGTCGGGATAAGTCGCGGGTGGGTGGGATAAGTCGCGGACGAGTGGGAAGCTTCCCGCCGGGCCGCATCAAATTATTGCCCGCGCCCCCCTGCCCGGACAACCGCAGATTCAGATTTTTAGCCGGGTTGGGTGGCAAAAAAATGTGCCGGAACGGCGTTTTTTGGCCAAAATTACGCCTGTGCGAGTCGCCCCCGGCGAATTAGAATATCGCCAGGAGAGTTCCACCGCACTTCACATTTTCTTTGCCAATATGCCGACAATCACCTTTGTAAATGAAAAGCGGGAATTGCAAGTCGCCGAAGGGGCCAATCTGCGCAAGGAAGCCCTGAATGCGGGCATCAACCTGTATTATGGCGTGAATGGTTTTGGCAGCGGGATCAATAAAATTTTTAACTGCCACGGGTTTGGACACTGTGGCACCTGCCGCGTCAAAATTGTCAAAGGAATGGAAAATGCCAGCCCGATGACCGCGACCGAAAAATTCACATGTAATTATAACGTGCTGAGTCCGGCGATGTTTGCCTACATTGGCAACGAAGCTACCATGCGGCTGGCCTGCTGCGTGGAAGTCTTGGGGGATATGACGGTCGAGACCAACCCCCAATTCAACATGACGGGCGACAACTTTTTTAGCTAAGCCAGGCCATTCGGCGCGAAATTGCCCCTGACTCTGTGGCATTTGCCCAGGCCCCCGGCGCAAAAAAACCGCCGCAAATTAGCAGGGACATTTGCGGCGGAACGCGGTTTTGGCAGAACGCAAATTACTTCTTTATCACCCAGATATTGCGGTAGGCCACGGGGTTGCCGTGATCCTGCATCATGAGCGGACCGCGGCCGGGGGCTTCTTGGCCGACGCCGCCAGGAGTGACATTTTTGAATTCCACATTGTCGTGAATCACCACGCCATTGTGTTTGACCGTCACTTTGGCATTGGCGGTCTTTTTACCAGCGGCGTCAAACTTGGCACCAGTAAAATCGATATCATACGTTTGCCAAACCAGCGGCGGCAAACACATATTCACAAGGGGCTGCGCGACCTGGTAAAACCCGCCGCATTCGTTGTTTTCACCGGACAGGCCAAAGGAGTCCAGCACCTGCAGTTCGTAGCGATTTTGCAAGTAGACGCCGCTATTGCCCCGTCCCTGGCCGCTAGCCGTCGGCATAAACGGTGTGCGAAATTCCAGGTGCAGGGTAAAATCCCCCAACTCTTGATCGCAGACCAAATTACCGCCTGGATGGCTGGCTAGGAGACCGTCTTCGGTCACGCTTCCGCCCTGCCAATGTTTTTTATCGTCTTTGCCGCCATAGAGCACGATCGCTCCCTCGGGCGGTTTAGCGCCGAGCGTGGGGCTAGCGCGATCGACCTTGGCCAGGGAGATGGGCTGCGGTTGATCGGGAATGGTCAATTTTGCCGCTGTTCCTCCTGGGGCAACCTCCACCCGGGACAGTTTTCCCGTCAGTTGCAGCGCGCCCTTTTCCACGGTTCCGGAGAGTTTTTCGCCCGGTTCGCTCTCGCGGGTCCAGCCCGCTCCGGGGAGTCCGCCGGTATACAGCACCGCGGTAAACTTGCCATTTCCCCCGGCGATCACTTGCAATCCTAACTCGACGGTTTTGCCGTTCTGAGCAACTTTACCTGTGTATTCTCCCTGATAGGCATAATCATCCCCCGCTTCTTTAGCGTCAGTAAAGAAATCCGCCGCTAAGACCATACCGCAGTAGCCCAGGCCCCAGGCCAGGATGGCTGTGGCGATTTGGATTTTACACATGCTTGACTCCCCCTCAAAAAAAGAAATGATCCTGAACTAACGCACTTCCCACGTTGCTGATTCTCCCCCCGCGCGGGTGGCGGCGGCCCGCCAGACCGGGACGTGGACCTCCTCAGTCACGAATCGCGCCGAACCATCCGCCAGGCCCAGATGCACGCCTCCGGGATGATGGCTGCGGGCCCCGCGCCAGCCATACACCGAAAATCGCTGCGATATGTCCCCCGCGATGCGGTTGGCGATACAGTCAAACCGGTCGGAATTTGGGGGGTAATAATGATTGTAGGCCGCGCAGCGATACTCACCGCTGGCCCAGGAAAAGCCGCGTAGGTTGGTAACGTTCCAGCGCACCGAGCTGTCGCAGGCGGACTCGGTCAAAGGGGCGGTAAAGACAAAGGCATAATCGCTTTGGGGACGGGCGAGCGCGGGATCGATCAGACTTTCCACGCTATCCCCCAACAGGCTTTCGCTAAAAGTCGCAGTTTTTCCCAGACCGTCCGTCACTTGCGCGGCGCGGACGCGGGAATTGACAAAAAACAGGCCGTCGGTTTGGAACGGGGTGCCACCGTCTTTTCCTGTGCCAAAGTTTACCGCGTAATTTGTGGGACCAAATGCCGCCGACACAGCCACGCCCCGGTCGCTGGGGCACAAAAATTCCGGCAAAAGTAATTTCACGCCCTCGAGGTTTTCCGGCGTCACCTGTAAATTCGACCCATACAACGGCACATCCAGGCGCAATGCTTTATACGCCGCGCTTTGTTCCAAATAGGGTGTTAACTGGGCGAGCGCCGACCAGCGGTAAAAAGAATGCGGGGTAAAGTTCGCTTGGGGATACTCGCGCGATTCAGCTCCTACGGGAAAAGCCTTGTTTGCGCCGCGGTAGTTCTCGAGCGCGATATTGAGCTGGTGCAGATTATTCAGACAAGTATTGCGGCGCGCGGCCTCGCGCGCGGACATGATGGCTGGCAGCAACAGCGCTACCAACACCCCGATGATCGCAATGACCACCAGTAGCTCCACCAGCGTGAATCCGGCTTTGGGTCTGGGCATCCGAAATATCGGTATGGTGGGAATTTGCAATAGTTGGATTGCAAATTGGAAATTTTTGTGGCGGGGCCGCGAATGTCAGTGCGGCGGTCAATCACGCTTTAGCATACCAGGGCCGCCACCATCTTGCCAGCAACAGATTTAACCCCACAAACCCTAAAAAGTACATTATTCCCCCCGGTTCCGGAATTGCCGTGACCGCCGGGTGATTTCCCCCCAGCGGATTCCCCACGCCCGAGCCGATGTTACTGTCAATGGGCAGATAGTCGGCAGGGGTGATGACGCCGTCAAAGTCCCCATCCCCCAGCGTCCATCCGCCGGATAGCCCCGGCGTCAGCGTCC
>JANRLT010000020.1 GCA_033762255.1 Pirellulales bacterium
AGCAATTCCCTGGTCGTAAGCTTCTTTCCAAACGGGAGTCATTACGAGCAGCGTCAGAAAAAGCGCAATGGATGTTAGAACCTGACTGGGGGGCAATTGTTGCGTACCCAGGGCCTGCCGCAATAGTCCTAGTACAACAATCACTCGCACAAAACAAGTTGTCATGAGCAAAACCGCTGGGGCCAAACTGAGCACGGTCAACAGCAGCATCACCTGCAACGCACTGGACAGCCCATCCGGACTGGCCCAGGCCTCGGGACCAGCGGCCAATCCCGAGGGAAGCCCCAATGTGGTTCCCGTGTTGGCCCCTTCCTGGGCCGTGGCGGGCAATTCGCTCATCAACCACGCGCCCAAGCCCAGCATTAATGGGGCAAGCAGTGCGGGTCGAAGTTTGAAGCAACAATTGGCCATCCTGGCCTCCCGTTTCCTTTTGAATACGTGGTATTTTTGTTAATTGATCCCTTAGCTGAGCAACCGCGTCGCCATACCCAGCTTGTTTCTCGCGCTTTCCAATTGACTATCGGCAAATGATCCTGGCCCGAGGGGGCTGGTCCCCCCTGCGGCGCGCCCCGCTGTCCCCCCGCTGTTTGGCTGAATGCCGCTCGTGGCCAGAACGCCTGGGGATGCGGATGGTTGCGGGGGGTAGGATTGCGTTGCGGAGGACTGTGGCGCTGCATCATCCAGGTCGGCATCTTTGCCGGCGCGCCCCGTTCCCCACTGGGCCAATAATTCACCAAACACGCGGCTAGAGCTGTCTTTGCGCCGCTGTTCGCACAGCCCCGCCAAGCGATCGATTTCCAGGGGATCGGTGATTTCGGTTAAGGTGTCGCATCCCGCGGGAGATACCGCCACCAGGAGGAGTTTATTGCCAAAGCGGATCACTTGCAGCGACTGCCGCCCCTGCCAGGGAACTTGTCCCAATAAGCCGACTACATCGCTTCCCAGCTTTTGCCCGGCGGCGGGTAGCGTTCGCTTGAGCAACTGCATGCAAATCAAAAACAGGCCAATCACCAGTCCCAGGCTTAGCAGCATCGTCACCCAGCCGCTGGAGCTTTTTGCCACTGGGGGCGTGGCGGCGGGTCCGGCCAAAACCAGGGGAGTCGTCTTTGCCGGCGACTGCCGCGGGAGTGGTGTCGCGGCCGGTGATGAGGGGGGGCGATTGTGCGAAGTGCCCGTCAAATTGGCGCTACTGTGCGTAACAGCCTGGTCAGATGGATGTTGCGGCAGGGGACGGGGGGTGGGTCCGACGGAGGGGAGGATGCGTGGCGGAGATACGGGGCTCGTGGCTTGTGCTTTGTCCGTAGAGGACCGCTGTTGCAAGATAGACAAGAATTGAGCCGAATCGGCGGGAGTGTCCGAGGGCGGCGTCGCGTTTGACCCCGGAGTGGCCGCAACTCCCGGCTGCCTCGTCGTTTCCACCGTCCCGGATCGTTTCCAAGGTGTCACTTCCTGGGCCTGCAATCCAATTGCCCGCCAGGGATAAGCCGCTAAAGCTACGCAGCAGGCCAGCACTATCCGCCAGTGGTTTTTAAAACGTCGGGAAACGAGGTTGGGCGATAATTCTGTGCGGGACATCCGTGGCCTGCCTGTGATGATCTAAAGTTTTGTATTTTTTGTTTCCGCAAAGTCAATCCGACCGTCATCCCGTATGGCGGCTAGGCGACAGCCTGTTCCCCCGCGACCAATTCGGCCACGCGCACGCAGAAATTGTCATTAAGAATCAACACCTCGCCCCGGGCTATCAAACGGCCGTTGACATAAATATCAACGGGATCCCCCGCCAGCCGATCCAAAGGGACCACCGCGCCGCGGTTGAGTTTGAGCACGTCCTCCAAGTACATTTGCGAGCGTCCCAACTCGATCTTTACCTCGAGTTCGACATCGCGCAGCAGATCGAGCGTGGTGCTTTCTGTATTGGCGGGGGTGCCCGCGAATTCCGGCAGTCGAAATGGCACCACATCCGGCGGCGCGGGAACGGCGGCATTAATGGATGCCAGGGCCTGTTCCGCTTGTTGAAAGAGCAGATCAATGTCGCTACCCAACTCGGGAGCGGGGGAGGGTGATGCCTTGGGGGGAGCACTGGTTGCCGCGCTCCTTGGGGAAGGCTCGCTCGCGGCCGGGGCGTCTGGCGTAGACGCGGACCCCGCGCTCGACGGGGGAGAAGCTGTGCTGGCGGGCGCGGTTTGCGCTAAGAGTTGTTCTATTTCCGCCTGACTGAGGCGCATGGAGTCATCGGCCATGGGAATCCTTTCCCGCGAAATTATTTTCGTCCGTAGCGGTAATTCCCGGCGCGGGGGTCTATGATACCACGTTCGGCGGGTATCATGGACCGCAACTGGCGGGCGGGACTTACTGCTGCACGACGGAAAAGTCGCTAAAAATCATCTCTTTGAGCAAGGGTTCGCCCAAGAGGGAGTTAGTTTTCGCTAAAATCTGTCGTTTGATCAATCCCAATGCGGGGTCCGAAAGGTCCACGCTGGAAGAATTACGAATGGTGACAATCACCGTGTCGCGAAAACGATGCTTATGCTTTTTTAGCAATTTGCCAAATTTGCTATCATCCTCCGGTTCTGCACCCGGTTTGCTAGCAGGGGCGCCATGCCCTCCGCCATGGCCACCATGCCCGCCGCCGTGGGCGTCGGCGGCTTCGTCCTTTTTGGTTTCCGGTTCGGCTTCGACCGTGCCATACAGGTGAAAATCAATCAAAATCGTGCTATTGGTCGATTGGTCAAACGAGGTGATGGAGTACTTGCCCAGGTCCACCTCGCGGGTTTCGGCCTTGTGGCCGCCATGGGCGTCATGGCCATGCCCATGCTCGTCGCCGTGGCTATCCCCGTGGCCTTCCGCGGCATGTTCGCCGGAGCCGTGCTCGGCATCGGTTTTTTGCTCGGTCGCGGCGGCCGTGGGGGCCGCGGGCAACAAAAAATACGCCAGTCCGCACTGCATGAGCACGATCCCGGCGATAATGCCGCCAACTTTTAGCTGGCCCATGATCCCGGGCTTGCCAGCGGCGGCGGGGGCTTCGGCTTTGGCGTCGTGGGCGGCGTTGCTCATGGGAAATGATTTAGCGCAAACAGGTGGGGGTGGGGCGGGGTAAAAAATCGACGGCGGACCGGCGCATTCTTATTACCGCGCGGCTTATCATGTCAAAACTAGCTTGCGACTGGGAGGCAGGCAAACGGCGAACCGGTGTCGCCTTATCCGCGGAGGGGATCGAGGGCAGTTAAGCCGATTGTGCCGGTTAGGCGGGCCATTCTCCGCCGGTCAAAGAGCGATTCTTGGCGATGGCGGAACTAACGATCGGGGGCAAAAGCACTTTGGCCCGTTGATAATCCAATGCCAACCGCAAGACTTCCTCTTGCGACTCGCGCACGACCAACCGGTCGCCATCGGTCAGGGTGATGGAAGTGTCGGGGAGCGATTCGATGTAGCGGATCAATTCGGCATTCAAGATGAATTGCTGGCCGTTGATGCGCGTCAGGCGGATCATGGGTTTTATAATGTGGATGGTAAATTTACGGTCGAATTCTACCTCTAGCCCCGCTGAAGGGGCCAGACACCCCCTCCTTACTCATTCTGCCCGTTCCCAGACTTGTGTCAATCAACGGCGTGGGTAAATCGGATGCTCTCCTGGTTACCGTTGCAGATTTAACAACTCGTCCAGCAACTGCTGGGCTGTGGTGACGACCCGGGTGTTTCCCCGATATTGGGAAGAAGCCAGAATCAAATCAATCAAATTCTTGCCAATGTCGGTGTTGGACAGCTCGATCGCCCCGGCGATGATGCTGCCGATCCCTTGCTCGCCGGGACGTCCCTGAATGGGCAGCCCGGAGTTGACGCCGGTGGAGTACAAATTTTCCCCTTTTTGCTCCAAACCGGTGGGATTTGCAAACCGCGCTAAGACAATCTGGCCCAGATCGCGGGAGGTGCCGTTGCTAAACACGCCGCGGATGATGCCATCCTCGCCGATGATAAAGCTGGATAACTCCCCCGCTCCCGACCCATCCTGCCGCGAAGCCGACAACGTGCTGCGGTTAGCGGCCAAACCGGAAAGTTTGGAAAAATCGAGATCAAATTCCAGGGGCGATACAGAGGAAACATTTCTGCGGTCGATGGAGACCGTGTTTTCATCAAAGGAAATCACGTTCCCTTCGCCGTCAAAGCGAATTGTGCCGGTTCCCACGGCAATCTTAGTCCCCGTCAGCGGATCATTATCCGGCGAATCGGCAAACCAACGATACGTGGTGGAGGTGCTGTCCCGGCTTTCCATCACCGCCGTGACCCGCACGTTGAGAGGGATACCCAGCGAGTCGTACACGATAAAGTCCGACACGGCGGATTGCCCCTTGGCGGTTTGAGTGGAGGTAAACCCCATATCGGGCGTTTCGACCTCGTTTGATCCCGTGGGGGTAAATTTGAAACCGGACAGACCGATATCCAGCGCGTTATCCACGCCATTGTTTCCTATAAATTGAATCCGTCCCGAGGTTAGCACGCTCCCCCCAGGCTGGGCTCCGGTGATGTCGACGGGGATGCCATTGGAACTGTCGGGCAACTGAATGCCAAAAGAATCCTGCATAAAATTCACCAGATCTTGGACCGTCGTAGCCGCGGTAATGGTCAGGGTTTTGGCATCCAGCGTGCGTCCCCCTTTGATCCCCTCAAAGGAAAGCGTCCCCGGACCAAACAAGTTTTCATAATTGCTGCCGTCGCGGCTCACCACATTGGACAAGAGCGTGCCGGAATTGATCTTTGGCCCGTCAAAGTCCAGCACCGGATTGGCTATGATCGCCGAATCGAGGGCGTTATCCACAAAGACTTCGCCGGTCGTCGTGGTCGTGGGATCAATCGTGGCCAGTCGGTAGTACGTGGTTGTCTGGCTGCTGGTGTTGCGGTAAATATTAATCCTAGCCCCGGGTCCGGCAAATTCCCCCGTGGGGGCTGGCAGATTATCCAGGCGGATCCGGTCGCCTGTGACGTTAATCGGTCCCACGATCGCGGAGGGGCGGCTTTCCAGGGTCCCCAGGCTGGTATTGGAAAATGTCACATAGTACTGATACTGGCCCGTAAGGAGATTCGTATTTTGCAGGCTGCCGGTTACGAGCGCGGCGTCGGTGGTTGTGTCGTTAAAGCTAGTGGTCGTTTGATTAGCCAGATCGGCCACCAAATAAGCGGGGCTGGTTGTGGTCCCCCCCACGGGAGTCCGATAAATCCGGCGGCCGGTGTAATCCCCCGTTCCATCAGTGGGAATGCTGGTCAAATTGATGCCGGAGGAAGCCCCGCCAAGTGTCACGGGAATCGTGGTGGAGGACGTTTCAGTGCCGTTCTTGCCGTAATACACCACTCGATAAATATAAGTCCCCGCCGCCAGGGCCGCCCCCGCTCCCGCGCTGGCACCGGCAAAAGCGCCCGCTGTCGGCGGATTGGCCACCAATATATCCGTAGATGACGTCGGATATGACGGATGATCATACAGCGCGTCGCCCAAGATGCCGCTTTGGATAATTTCCGCCGTGTTCGCCACATCTCCCGTCGGCGTGAGTGTCCCTTCAAAAAAAACATTCGCTGTCGCCTGCGCCACGGCTTCCGACCCGAGGGGAATCACCAGCGGCTGCAGGGTGGTGGATTGAATGTCAAAGTTTTGATCCACCCCGTAGCCTAGCAATTTTTGGCCTGTAATCGTGACCAATTCGTTCGAGGCGTTCGTCTTGAAGATGCCGTTGCGGGTATAAAACTGATCGCTGCCGGTATTGGAAACAATAAAGAACCCATCTCCCTGAATGGCCAAATCAGAGGGGCTGGAACTAACCTGGATCGTCCCTTGCGAAAAATCCGGGGTAATTTCGGCGACTTGCACGCCCAGACCGATTTGACGGGGGTTGGTGCCGCCGGATTGGTCGCTGGGACCGGACCCCAAGCTGCGCGTTTGCAAAAACTGCGTGGCAAAGTTGGCTTCGCTGGCCTTAAAGCCCACGGTGCCGGCATTGGCCAGGTTATTACCCACCACGTCGATCGTCGTTTCCGAGGCGTTCAGTCCGGTGAGGGCGGTATTGAGGGCGGATGCGAGACCCATGGCGGTAACCTTCTGCGGTAAATGGTGTTAAGGGATGGGGGACGGATGGAATAGGTACGGACAACCTGAATTCAAATGGCAATATATATTCACGGGGTGGTTGAAATGGCGGAATAAACCAGTCCGCCACAACCGATATGGGCGGTTACGATGCCGCGTTCGTGGGTAAAATTTCACGGACGTTGGTCAAGCTCGCGGTTCGCTCGCCAATGTGGACTTTAACCACCCCCCCCGCGACGGTCACTTTGTCCACCACGCCCGACAGATCCTTCTGATCATCCCCCAGGGCGGCGATTTTTTTGCCGATCAGGTTGGTCCCGCTGGACAAATTTTGGCCCAGCAAGACCGAGTCCAACGTGGACGACAACTTATCGCTGGCCGAGACCTGACGAATCTGGCTAATCTGGGTGAGCAGTTGCGTATTGTCCGCCGGATCCAAGGGGTCCTGGTTTTGTAGTTCGGCGATCATTAGCTTCAAAAACTCGTCGGTGTCGATATTTTGCAGCGCGGTGTTGGAGGAATTGTTGGAACTGCTGGACGTGCCGCTGACGGATGAAGTGGTGGTCATGGGTAATCCTAGCGAATCGGAAAATGAATTCAAAAAATGGTCCTGGGGATCAAACGATTACATTCAATCCCCCCGGTGGATGCGGGGCGTGCACACTGCGGGTGATTGTTGACAAGTTGGCGCGGGCGGGAGTGCTTCCCTCCGGAAGCCGATTATTTCGCTGAATTTGGCGTTCCCGGGCCTGATCGGCAAAATCCCGGGCTTGACCATCGGGGGATCGCTGTTGGTCGCTTACATCAACCTCAAACGCCTCGATTCGCACGTTTTGCTCGGCCAGGCGTTCTTTTAGTTGCGGCAGACTTTCCATCAGGATATTTCGCGCGGCCGTGGTTTCCGCCTCCAGCCGGGCGGTCAAATTCCCCTCGCGATAGGTGACTTCCAGTTTGAGCGAGCCCAGCTCCGGCGGGCTTAATCGCAGGCGCAATTCGCCCACCTGGTCCTCGAGCGAATGAAACGCCCGGGCGACGCGCTGGATCAGCCGCACCCGCTCTATTTCAGTCAGATGGGAGCCGGCGGAAGCGGAAGAGCCCTGATCAGCGGCGGGATTAGTGGGTGCGGAATGCGCTAACGCGCCCAATGGACGTGGCGGGACGCCAGCGGGTGGGGAGGGCGTGCCCCCTGGCGATGCGGGGGTGGCAACGGGGTTTGCGTGCGCGGAAGTCTCTTTGCTCGTGGCGTCCGACGCTGTGTCCGTATTCTGTGTGGCGACGCTAGTGACGTCGAGTTGAGTGGCCAGCGCTTGAACCAGCTCCGCGGCGGCTAACTCGGCCTCGGTGGAAGAGTCACCCTCGCCACGGGATTTGGCTTTTTTCAGCAATTCGGCGGTGGTGGGGACGGGCTCATCCGTTGAATCCGGGGAGGCTGGATCCGTGGTGGATTTGCCCGCTAAGGAAAGGTTACCCGCGACCGCTAGCGGCAACGCGGCAGGATCAGAACCAGGGGACTGACTGGGAGGGTTTTGATCGGTGGGTGTGGCTTTCGCCGGCAGCGCAGGATTTGCGTGGGGCTGGAGCAGTGGGTTGGACTCGCTCGGGGTAACACCAACGGCGGAACTCGCCAGGGAATCAGGCGCGGCAATCTCTATGCCTGATTCCGTCCCCTCCGTTAACACCAATTCGGTAGTGGAAAGTTCTGGGTCAGTGGTTTCCTCGCCCGGCAACGCAAGATTGGCGGGAGTGGATGCGGTGGGTGCTAGTGCGGCCAAACTGGCTGCTAGTTCCACCGCGGTTGACTCAGCCACTGTATCACTTTCTAAGGCCGCATCGACCGGTTTCAGACTGGCGTTGACGGGCTGGTTGGTAATCCCCGCCCCGTCGTCCCCTTTAGTAGCCTGGTTGGTATCGGCCTCCTCCCCAACGGGTCGACCAGCGTCCGTCGAGGCGGGCTGGCCCCCGTTTGCGGAAGCTACGTCGTGGTGGGATGTTGGAGCCTGGGAGTCGCGGGTCGATTGTGTCTGTTCCGGCTGGGCGTCATTTTCCCGTCGTGGTCCCTGTTTTGCTGTTGCCGCACGCTCAGAAGCGGTTGGCGGCGGGTTATTAGCGGGGCGGTTGTTGCGGGCGGATTGCAGGGTAGAGGCGAATTCCCGTTCCCGCTCGTCACGGTTTCGCTCGACCCGCGGGGTTGCCCCCCTCATCTCGCGAGGGGAAGCAGTGGGGGGAGGGGCGGCATGGGACAAGGTTTCGGCGCGCGCAACTGTTGTCGTGGCCTGGCCCGGCAACGCGCGCAGTCGTTGAAAAGCGGTACTCGCGCCGGTCAAAGTAAAATCCGCCATGTTAATAATCCATGCGCAAATGGTAAATGTGTCAGGCCCGCGTGTCAGGGTGTTAAGCGGGGAAAACAAAGCTTTAATGCCAAGCACCCCGCATCATGAATAACTCCCAAAATATTTGAACGGTGAATCCCTAACATTCGTTCCTGCTATGAGTCGCTCTAACTTCCCGCCGCGCCGGGTGAAACCGAAGGTTCGGGCGCGGACTCGGTGGTCTCTCCATCAAAGGTTGGCAACGATTGTCGGTCGAGTCGCAATAACCGCAGGAGTTCGTCGATTTTGATTTGATCCTCGGGCGTCTTGAATTCGGCGATGATCTTGGCTTGCTTGGCGATCGGCATAAAGCTAAAGATGCGGGCGACTTCCTCGTTCTCTCCTTTATTAATCATCGTCAACATCAGTTCCTTGGCTTGCTTCGGTTTGACCGATTCCCAAATTTGCCGAATCGCCGCCCGTCCCTCATCTTCTTTGGTGGTGATCAACTTATTCAGGTTTTCGGAGTAAAACCGCTTTTCCGCCGCAAAATTTTCGATCTTTTCCAACAGCTTGAGCCGCTCCCCCTCCAGCAGCAGCGACTCGCTTTTGATCGCTTGCTCACGCAGGTCGAGGTCTTTTTCGCGAACCTGGTTTTGACGCTCCCACTCCGCGAATGTTTTGGGTTTGTCATCCACTTTCTGCGCGGGTTGGGCGGCGGCGTTGGGCAGGGCTTCTCCCCGCGCGACGGCCAGCATCATCGCCACCTTTTGCGGCTCCAGGTATCCCTGGGACTTGGCATAGACCGCCAACAGGCCCAGCGTGATCATGGAAGCCACGCAAAAGTACACCATGACGGTGCCGAATAAACCCAATAATTTTCCCATGTTTTAGTCTCCGCCGGCTTGGCGAGCGGGAATTTCCCGTTGCCCGCTGACGCGCAAGGCCAATTCGTCAAACAGTTGCTGTTCACCGCGCAACTCCCCGGCCCGCCACTGTTCCCACTGGTTTTCCCGCAGGCGTTCCAGCACCCGCACTTCCTGGTCGGCGCGGGCTAGTCGTTCGCGCCGCTGTTCGATCTCGGCCAGGATCAACTGCCGCTGCTGTTCGGTGGCGGCGCGTTCCGCCGTTAATTGATATTCGTACCTCTGCCGCTCCACCAAGGTATCGACATTTACCGTCCCCCGGGCCAGCTCTTGCCGGCTGGCTTGGCGGGTAGCGGCGGTTTCGCGGTCCAGCGCGCGCACTCGCTCATGAACGATTTCTTCCGCTTGCAGCGCGGCCGCCAGTTCCGCGCGTTTGTCATCGCGGTCCGCTTCGCGCAGCCGTAACAGGGTTTGCAGGCGAAATTGAAACGGCGGCATCTTAATTCACCGTTTTGAGGTTGAGCCGGGCTTGGATTTTGGTGTGCAACTGTGCCAGCGACGCCTGGGCATCGGCCAGGGTGACGCGCTCATCCACGCGCTGCCGCAGGAACTTGTGCATTTCATCCAAAAGGTCGATCGCCGCGTCCACCTGGCGATTGGCCCCTTTGCGATAGGCGCCAATACTGATCAAATCCTCGTGATCGCGATACGCGGCCAGCAATTCGCGCAGGGCCAATGCCCCGTCCAAGTGCGTCCGGGGGACGATGTCATTCATTAAACGGCTTAAACTGACCAGACAGTCGATTGCCGGATAATGCCCCCTCCCGGCCAGCTTGCGCGATAGCCACGTATGCCCATCCAGCAGCCCCCGCATCGTGTCGGCAATCGGTTCCTGCGGGTCGTCTCCTTCGACCAAGACCGAATAAAACCCCGTGATACTTCCCAGGGGGGACCGTCCCGCGCGCTCGACCAATCGCGGCAAGAGGGCAAACACCGACGGCGGATAGCCGCGAGTGGTGGGGGGTTCTCCCGCCGCCAGGCCAATTTCGCGCTGGGCCATGGCAAACCGCGTTACCGAATCCATCAATAAGAGCACGTCTTTTCCCTGGTCGCGAAACGCCTCGGCAATGGCGGTGGCGGTATATGCGGCTTGCACGCGACGCAAGGCCGGTTCGTCGCTGGTGGCAACAACCACCACGCTGCGCGCCAATCCGGCGGGACCTAAATCCCGCTCGATGAATTCATTGACCTCGCGCCCCCGTTCGCCGATCAGGCCGATGACGATCACATCCGCCGCTGTATAGCGGGACATCATGCCCAGGGTGACGCTTTTTCCCACGCCCGATCCGGCAAAGATCCCCATCCGTTGACCTTTGCCGCAGGTCAGCAAACCATCCACCGCCCGAATTCCAGTCCCCAAGGGGGTATCGATCCGGGGACGGCTGGTGGCCAGGGGAGGATTACGATCAAGCGGCACGCGCTGGCTGAGCGCGGGCTGCGGCCGCCCGTCAATGCACTCGCCTCCGGCATCCACCACCCGCCCTAACAATTGATCTCCGACCCGCAGCCAGCGGGCGGTCCTGACCAGCCGGACGTTATTGCCATGCCGCACGCCACCCAAGGCCGCATACGGGTACAATAGCGTCAGTTCATCCTGAAAGCCGATCACTTCGGCGCGCAACGGCCCTTCGTGGGCGCGGTCAATTTCGACCAAGGCCCCCACGGGAGCGGGAAAATCCGCCACCGCCGCCGTCATGCCGACCGTCCGCACCACTTTACCCGTGAGCATGGTCGGCAAAATGCGTTCGAGTTGTTCCAAAAGTTCTGTCATACGCTTCGATCCGCGATTTATTTGTGCCGCTAACCGTTGAATACTATGCTTGTTCGGATATTTGTTTGTTATCCAAGTCCTTGAGGGCCGATGGCGTCAATTGCTTAATAGCCGACAACGTTTGATCCCTGCGGGCCAAAGGCCCGACCTATCCCAGCCTAGGGCAAGCGCAGCGTCGCCCTAGGTAATTGGGAATTAAATCATGGTTGGGCCAACGGCCCGGTTCATAACTTTCACGTCCCTCCCTAGCAACACACAGGATTCGCGAGTCTTCTTCACCTATGTCCACTTATTAACTACAGTTTCACCGTGTCAGGCTCCCGACCCCGCAAGCCGTACTTGTGGCGGTGTTTGTTCTCAACTTTCGTTTTGGCCCGTTAGTTCGCTAATGATGCGCTCTAGTTGGGCGGAGATGGTTTGATCGATCATTCCGTGTTGGGTCAGGATGCGGCAACCCCCGGCGCTAATCGCGGGATCGGGCACAATCTCGGCCTGGGCGATCCGGCGAAACTCCCCCGTAATTTGCGAAATTTGGGGGCCCAGCGCGGCGTGGTCCTGGGGATTTAGCAAAATTCGAATCTGGGTCGCGCCCGTCGCCATATCCAGCGCCTCGCGCACCAATTTGACCGGCAAATCGGGTTGTTGGGTTAATTCAGCGCGGAGCAGTTTTTCGGCGATCTTGGCGGCCAGGGTGACCGCGGTCGCTTCCCAATGCCGCAGCCAGGATTGCTTTTCATCCGCTAGTTCGGCAATGACCTGCCGCAGGGCCGGCAACAGGTGTTCCAGTTTGTGCGAAATTTTTTCATCCAGGATCTTTTCGGCGGCGACGCGCGCGGCGTTCTGACCCTCCGTCTGCGCCCGGGACTTTAATAACTCCGCCTGCTTCTGGGCTTCCACCACAATCTGGGCGGCCTGGACGCGCACTTGCTCAAGATAAGTTTGGGCCTGCTGGCTCAAATCATCCAGATTAAACGCCATTCGTTGGACGGCGCGGCCGGTCCCGCTTTTGATGACGGTGGACATAGGGGATAAATCTTGCTCTGGCGGTCAAAAAATGGTTGTAAAAAAATCTCTTTCGGCGCGGCGCTAATCTGGAGCCGATTAAGCAGCCAACTGGCGCGGTTTATCTGGGTACGCGGCGGCGGGCCCAGCGCGCAAATAACCTAACTCCAACGCGGTGCGAATCACCGCCGCCTGGGCAGCGGCACGCTCCGCCGCGGTCGCCTGCCCCACCTGGCGAATCGCGTCCAACAACTGGACGGCCTGGTGTCTGGGCAATTCCCGACCCACGGATTGGACAAAATCGGCCTCCGCGCTGGCCAAGGCCAGGACGGCGTCCCCGGGATCGGAAATTTGCAGAACATGCAGCGCGTGCCGGGGGTCCAGCCGTTGAAAATCCGCAAACAACGCGCGAGTGGAAACCCGCTGGTCCCGCAGTGAGTCCAGGGGTGCTGCGCGGGGAGCGCGGAGTACCCGCAGCCGGGGTGCCAGCTCTTCGCGCAAATGGGGCAAATTTTGTAGTACCTGGTGTTCGGTGGTTTCGGCGGAGACAGCTAAAATTTCAGCCAGGCGATGCACGCCGCTGGCGCGGCGGCGCTGTTGCCGCGTGTGCTGTTCGACTTCGCGGGTAAAGACCGCCGCGATCTCTTGCAACACCGCCGAGTCGGTCACATCCAGGTCGATCATCCGCCGGGCCAGATCCACTTGCTGCCGCTGGGGCAATTTGGCCAGCAATTCCGCAGCGCGGGAAGGGGGTAAATGGGCCAACACCACCGCCACCGTCTGGGGTTGTTCCCGTTCCAGTAGTCGCAGCAGCAAATCGCTTTCGGCCGCATGCAACGCGGCGAATGGATCCACCGGCCGCGCCGACGAACCGGGCCACGCCGCCGAAACATCCCCCTCATATGTGACCGCCGGCTGTTCATTATGATGCAGCGAAAGTTCCACGCCGCCGGGACCAGAGGTGTAGGTTACTTCGTCTTCGGTAAATTCCTCCTCCAACGGTGATATCTTCGCGGTGGTGGTCCCTATCGCGGGAGCGCCCCCTAAAAATTCCGCCAACACCGCTTGTTGCGTCTCGGGGGAAATATCATCCAAATCCAAAACCGCCCGCCGCACCAACTGGGCCTGGGCGGGCGTCATTTGCTCGAGCAGTCGATCGGCCGAATCCCGATCCAATGTCGAGATCAACACGGCGGCTTTTTCCAGGGGTGTCAAGGTTGTCAAGGATGGCATATCGTATTAAAGCTCCGGCAAGGCCCTCCGGCAGAAGGGTCACAATTTTTGGGCAAACAATCGCTGGACGACGCTGAACGTGTTGGGGGAAAAAAATGGTTCAGGTGTTTAGGGACCGCTGATCCAACTGCGCAAGACATTGGCCGCGGTATCGGGATCTTCGCGGACGATTTCCACCAGTTCCTCGCGCAGGGAATTTCCGGATTTATTGCGACGAAGCAGGCGTTTAACTTGATTGGCCGGATTGGCGGCGGGATCACCCCCAGCGGGAGTTTCACCGGTGGGGTTGGCCGCGGAGGCCGCCGCCGGGGCGGGTTCGGGTTCGGGAGGGGCCGGAGGAGTGGGAATACCCCGCACCAGCGACCGCAGCATGACCAAACCCATCAGGCCCAAGAATCCCGTCCCTAGACTGCTCCAATTTTTCTCCAGCCAGGATAACGCCGTGGCGGACAGTTCGGGCGCGGGGATCTCGGCCTGGGGCAGATCATGAAACATGGTGACCTGGACCAGATTGGTCGTGTCCTTATCGGGATCGACGCCTTCTTTGTATGGCAGCAGTTTACGCACAAAGTTTACGATCTTGGTCCGTTCGGTGGTTTCGATTTGGTTAAGTTCATTAATCGTGGGCTTACGCGCGGGCTGGCCGGCGGCGGGGGGATTTTGTTGCTGCCACAGTTTTTCGTAATAGCTGGCGGGCACGCCAATGCTGACCGTGACCACGCTGGGGGTCAGGGGGGCCCGTTTGATGACGGTGTCGCTGCCGGGGGTGGCATAGCGGTTATTCACCGTGCTTATTTCCTTCTCGTTGCGGCCCGCGGCGCTGGCGGCCGCGGCCAGGCTTTGCGGAGCGTTGCTGACTCCCCCCTGGGCGGCCAGGCCGGGACGCCCCGTGTTGGCGGGAAGCACCTGCGTGCTGGTTTCGGAGTTTTCTTGCTGGGTGAGCAAGATCGTCTTGGAATCAAGGCTGGTCTTGCGCTCGGTTTCCTCCAATTGCGGATTGAGCTGCACATTGACCGCGACCACGGCCCCCGGCACATACGCCAAGGCCTGGCGTATCTTTTCATGCCAGTTGCGCTCGTGGGCCAGCTTGGTCTGGTTGTAGGGGTCGAGGCTGCCACTGGCCACCTCTCCCGCGCGCCCGGCGGGATAAACGCGATTGTTGGCCAAGTCGGTCACGGCGACGCTTTCGGGTTGCATGCCGGCAAAGGCCGCCGCCACCAGGTGGCGTATGGCCTGGACGCGCTCTTCCTCCAGGGCCACGCCGCCAATGGTCTTGACCCCGACGGAGGCCGAATAAATTTTGCGGCGGGTCAAGCCCCCTTCTTCCTTGATGTCATACAGGACGCTGCCGCTTTCGATTCCCTGCATCTTGCTGATCAGTTGGGTCAACTCCATCTGCATGCCGTACTTGAGCCGTTCGGACTGCTTGGATTTACTTTCCCAAAAGCCGCCGTCATCCAGTGATTTTTTGATATAAGACAGCGCATTGGCGGGGAGGGCGTTCGCATCGGCCAGCGCCGCCATATAGGTGGAGGCCTCGCCTTGTGGCACGCGGATGCGGTTCCCCTCCAACACATAGTTTTTCAGCCCCGCCTTGCCAAACGCGGCCTCGATCGCGCCGATTTCGCTGGAACTGACCGCCTCCCCCCCAAACAAAAACGAATTGGGCGGGGTCAATTGGTTATTAAAAAGATAGGCCGTGCCAATCACGACCACCGCCAAGAGCAGCGTCACCACAATCCGTGCGCCGACGGACAGCGAGCGGTACACGCTATTCATCTGCGCCAGCAACTGATTCAAAACGTCCATGTTTTGACCAAAATAAAAGGGGCTTAGCCGGTGTTTCTTGCCATGACCAAAACTCGGTGTGTGTAATTACTCTCTGCCCCGGTACGGTGCGGGTTATCCCTGGCTGACGCGGCGGGCTAGGGACGGTGCCTGCTACTTACGAATTACACGCGAATGTTTTTAATCTCATCGTATGCCGCCATCAACTTATTGCGAATCTGCATCATCGTGCGAAAAGCCAGGTCGGCTTTTTGCACCGCCGTCAACACTTCGGCCGGGTTTCCCCCTTGTCCAGTAAATAAGGCCTCGACCGCGCGGTCCGCGTCCTGCTGCAGGTTATTCACCTGCTGTAGCGAATTCAGCAGCGTGTCCGCGAACTGGCCATTGGCCGTTTTAGCCTGTTGCAAGCTCGACAAACTGGTCACGCCGCTGACCAGGCTGGAGCCGGATAAATTGGTGTGAATACTGTTCATGGCTACCAAGGCTGTTGATTTTTCTTACCTGGCCGCTGGGAAAACCCGCGGCCCCCCGCTGGCGTATGCAGCGGTGTTTAACCGAGTATCTTTAACGTCGCCTGGCCCAGTGATTTGGTCATTTCGATCACGCCCACATTCGCTTCATACGCGCGGGTCGCTTCCAGGGCGTCAACGGATTGCTCAACCAGATTGATATCCGGATAAGCCACCCATCCCTGGCGGGCACCCTGGGTTTGGGCGTCGGGATGTCCGGGCTGGTACTTCCAGCGCGGCTCGCTGGCCACTGTTTCAATTCCCGCCACTCGCACGCCGGCGGCTCCCTCCGGAGTGTGCACCGCCCCATCCGTCTGAAAGACCGCGAACTTCGGCTGAAAGGGGACCGCCTCGCCCAGTTCATTGTGGGTGGTGCTGAGGTTGGCCATGTTGCTGGCAATGGTATTAAGCCGGACGCGCTGCGCGACCAGGGCGCTGGTGCTAATATCCAGGGCGGTGTACATGGGGTGTTCCCTTGGGACCGAGGATCGCCGCCTGACACAGGGCGGCTAGAAAAGCGGCGAATTATGCCGCAAACCGGCGGGCGATCGCAAGGGAGAAATTTACAAAAGAGCCCGCTAGCAAACGGGATTCTTTATTAGTTCTTTTTATTTTCTGATTTTTTAGCAGCAACACGCCTATCAGGGGCGTAACTAGGCCCGCTCGCTGATCGCCGCCTGCAATAGTCGAAATTGACTGGTCATGATGGAAATTGCCAGGTTGTGCTGCATCTGGTTTTTGGAAAGCTGGGCGATCTGCTCTTCCAGCGTCACATCGACCAGATCGTGTCGCATCACCGTTCCCCAGGCTAGGTCGGAATTGCGGCCGCTCCCCGCCAACTCGGGCAACATGCTAGCGGAGTCGGTCTCTAGCGCGGGCTGGCGCCGTTCCTCCACCAGTTGTTGCAGGTGGCTTTCAAATTGGGTGGTCGACAAATCCCGCGCTTGATAGCCGGGAGTGTCCAAGTTCGCGATATTTCCCGCCAACAGGTTGTGTCGCGCCTGGGAAAAATTCACCACCTGCTCCAAGATCGGCACGGTCGTGTTTTGCAATAAGCCATTGAGCATGCATTAACCTCCCCGGCAAGAAACGTCATTTAATGTGCGAAATATTACTCCGCGACAAGATCAAACGAATTAGCAAGTCAGCATGTTCTAGCAAGTCGTATTGTCAAAGAGCCTGCTAACTCTTTGGCAAACCGCATGCCAGCCCGACAAAAAAGCAACTCGGCTCCAGCCGATGGGGAAAATGCTCGGGGATTTTTATGGGGAAATTTGCGGAAATAAGCCAATCTGCCTCTTTTCACGCTTTTTCGTTACCTTGTCAAACCGCCCCGCATGCCAAGTTTGTGTATCTTGTTGAGCGGCAGGTTTTGCCATGCACCCATGCTAAAAATCTCCGCTAGCGGCGGAAATTGCCGATCGTCAGGCCGCGCTGGCCCTCGCCGCCGACGCCGGTGGCTTGGACCGGGGGGTATAACCATACAATTTAAGTTTGCCGGAGAGGGTGCGCACGCCAATGCCCAGCGCCGCTGCTGTTTTGGCCCGATGCCCCTCAAATCTTTCCAGCGTTTCTTCGATCAGTTGTCGTTCCATCTCGTGCATGCTTAGCGGGGCCGCGGGAATAGCGCGGGGCGGGTCGCAACTGGATGGGGTCAAAGGCCGGGCCATACCCGCCTGCGGCACAACCGCCGCCGGAGGGTGTTCGGCCAAAGCGTGTCTGGGTTCGCGGGAGTTTTGCGGCGCGGAAATCAGCCAATCGCGTAAATCGTCTGCCCGCACGGCGTCTCCCTGGCACAGCACGGTCGCGCGGGTCATCAGGTTTTCCAGCTCGCGCACATTGCCGGGCCAGGCATGTTCGGTCAGGACCCGCAGCGCGTCCGGGGTCAATTCGACGACGGACCGCTGCATCCGCTGGGCCGCGGCTTGTAAAAAGTGCGCGGCCAATTCGGGCACATCGGCGAGGCGCGTGCGTAGGGGAGGCAACTCCAGCGGCACGACCGCCAGCCGGTAATACAAATCTTCGCGAAAACGGCCCGCCTGGATTTCAGCCGGCAGATTGCGGTTGCTTGTCGCCAGCACTCGCACATCCACGGTTTGAGTTTTACTCGCGCCGACCCGTTCAAAACAGCGTTCCTGCAGCACGCGCAATAACTTGGCCTGCACCGGCAATTCAATCTCGGAAATTTCATCCAACAAAATTGTCCCCTGATCGGCCAATTCAAACCGCCCCACCCGCGGCGCATCGGCCCCGGTAAAGGCTCCCTTTTCATGGCCAAACAGTTCGCTCTCGAGCAATTGAGCGGACAGCACCGGGCAATTCAAGCTAATCAGCGGGGCCGCCGAGCGGCCGCTAAGAGAGTGAATGGCCCGCGCGACCAGTTCCTTGCCGGTGCCGCTTTCCCCGGTGATCAGGACGGTGGCCGGGGTGTCGGCGACAGCGGCGATGCGTTCGCGCAGCCGGCACATGGCCGGACTATCTCCCAGCAACTGCGGCGCGACGGGGGTCGCCTGCGCGGCTGCCAGGGGCGCCTGGTCCCAGGACGCGCCATGCGCGAGCGCCCGCTCCACGACTTGTTCAAGCTGCGTCAGGCCAAACGGTTTTTCCAAATAATCAAAGGCCCCATGCCGCATCGCGGCCACGGCGGTCGCCACCGAAGCATGCGCGGTGACCATGATGATTTGCGCGCCATGCGGACATTGCCGCAGCGCCTGCACAAACTCTAGCCCATTCATGCCGGGCATTTGCAGGTCGGTGATGATAATGTCGTACGCCTCGTGTGACAGTTTTTCCAGGGCCACGGGCGCGCTGGCCGCGCCGGCGACATGGTAACCAACGGAGGTCAGCACGTCGGCCATCGAGTTGCGCGCGGCATCGTGGTCATCCACCACCAAGATACGCGGCGACTGGGACGAGGGGGATTTGGCCAATAATCGACTCATGCCACTTTCTCCCGAAGGTGCGAAGGTTGCGTTCCCGGCTGGTAAGGGGGAATAGCGGTGGTGCGCGGCGCGGAATGATTCCTCAATAAAGAGGGATGCGGCAACGTGTGTGGCGCATCATCCCCCGCGTGATATTCCCCGGCGCGGGACGCCGGAAGGCAAATCGTCACCGCCGCCCCTCCTTCGGGACAATTGTGCAACAGCAACTCTCCGCGATGCGCGGTGACAATCCGTTCCACAATGGCCAATCCCAGGCCGGTCCCGTGGGCCTTGGTGGTAAAAAACGGCTCGGTCGCGCGCCGTAGTTGCTCCGTCGTCCAGCCGGGCCCATTATCGGCGATCTCTAATTCCCAGCCGCGACTGGTGCTGACGGCCGTCACGGTGATCTCCCCTCCCCGGGGAAGCACATCCAGCGCATTGAGGGCCAAGTTTAACAGCGCGCGGCGCAGTAAATCGGGATCGGCCCACAATAGGCGGTCCACGCCCAAGTCGCGATGACAAACGACCCGCTGGGCCGCGAACTGCGGGGCCAAGGAGTCCAGCGTCGCGTCGATCAGCGGCAACACGGCGAATTCCACCGCTTGTACTTCCCGTTCGACCGTAAAGTGAAGCAGGTCCTGCACCGTGGATTCGAGCGCGGTCAGCCCCGCTTGAATTTGTTCTAGTTGCCGCATCCCTTCGGCATCCTCGCGCAGCCTTCGTTCCAGCAGGCTGACGTATAATCGGACCGGCATCAAGGTATTGCGCACCTCATGGGCGATATGCGCGGCCATTTGGCCCAGGTCGGCCAGCCGGTTTTTGCGGGCCAATTCGCGATTTTTTATTTCTAGTTCCGCCGTCAGGCGATGCACTTCGCCCCGGAGTGTTTCGTGGGTTTGTTCCAGGCGCTGGGTCGCGCCTTGCCAGGCCTCCAGGATCAAACGCAAATCCTGATCCGGGGGGGACGCGCCCAGGTTTACATTGGTTTGCGGAATTGGCATGGCGGGGAGCTTTCGAAAAAAAATTATAAGATCCGTCTGATTGTGTCAAAGCTAACAATGTGTGTCGGGCAAATCAGCCGCCGGGCGCTGTCCATCGGTTTTTTTGCCTTTAGCCATCCGCGCACAAATCGAGCTGCGCGGGTAGTTCACCAGCGGGGGTTTCTTGCGCGTCATACGCCTGCCGCGCGGCCAGAGTTTGCTCCAGACCCAATAATTGGGACGCCACCGAATCACGCCGGGAGATCATTTGCGTTTCGCAGTACTGCTCTTGGGCCATGATCAGCCGCAACAACTCTTCGCACCGGGTTACACTCGCCTGACACTCTTCCTGTTCGGTCGCGGAATTCCACACCCGCTGGGCGGGGTCTTGCCGTTGCCATTCGGCCAAATCCCGCTGCAAACTTCCCAGTCCACCCAACAACCGCTGCTTCACACCCAGCAATTTGAACAATTCCGTAAAATCCTCGTTCTGGACCAGTTCCATCTGCCGCTGGCCCAATTCCCAAAGCCGCTCCAAGAGCGCAACCTTCAGCCGCAAAAGTTCGGCAGCGGCGACGGGGATGGTATGGGGGGTGGGCATCATGAATCACTGATTAAAATCGCGAAAATTGCACGGTCGAGGGTTATAACTGGATCATCCACTGAATGATGCGGGACCATTCTTCCCGTGTATGATTTGACGTGCTTAAAAACTCCTGATCGCTTTTGTCGATTCGCGATAGCACGACCCGCGCTTGCTCCAAGGTCAGGCGGGCTTCGTCCTTGCGTCCCAGTTTTCGTTGGGATTGGGCCAGTTGCAAAAACGCCTCCAAAACTTCTGGCTCTCCCTGATACCGATTTATCAGCCCCGTGTAAATGCTGATTGCCTCTTCATCCCGGTCCATTTCGGCCAGGGACGAACCTAGCGAGTAATAGCAATTCCTCAAGAGAGAGTGTTCCAATTCGTTTAAGGGAAGGTCTTCGCGGCGGTTTGCCAGAATTTCTTGGATTTGCTGATATTGCTCCATGGCCGCCAGCAGCAGCCGCCGAAGTTCCTTGGTGTATTCATCGCGGGCGGTGCGAATCGTGACCGACTTGAGCCGCTCCCGCGGGTAAGCCGCCAGCGCCCGGTAGGATTCGGCGATAATATAACGGGTGGTGATAATTTGGTGGGAATCGGGGTAACGCTCGACCGCTTCCCCCAGTCGGCGGATCGCTTCGCGATAGCGTTCCTGGGCTTGCAATTGCTCCGGCGCAAGCGTGCCGGCGGCCAGATTGGCTTTGGCGCCGCGGGATTCGAGCTTTTGGGCTTCTTCAAACAAAAGCGAACCCAGGGCAAACAGCGCGTCGCGCCATTCAATGCTAGCGGGCGTGAGCTGCGTGCTTTCCAGATTGGCCAGGTACAGCCTTTTGGCGTTTTCCAGGTCTCCCTGATTTTGAAATGCCTGCGCGGTTAGCAGCCGCGCGCGGTAGCTGGCGGCGTCGCGGGGAAAACTGTTGATACATTCCTGCAAGGTCGTGAGCGCTTGCTTGGGCTGACCGATTTGGATTTGACACTCCCCCAGGTTAAGCAGCGCCAAGGGGCGGCGGTCGCGCAGTTCATAGCGCAGGTAGTCCGTGAACATCTCCGCCGCGGCGGCATATTCCTGGCCCAACAGCAGATATTCCCCCGCCCGCCAGACTTCATTGTTATAGCGGGGTGAATCAAACCGCAGGCGGGCTAGTTCGGCATAGGCCTGGCCCGCCAAAAGAAATTCCGCCCGGGCGAGGAGCATGGTTTTATCCGCCTGGGGGGCGATTTGCGATTGGGATTCCGCCTCCAACTGCCGACCGCGCGACACGTGCGCGCTGGCGGTCATCTCCAGGCTTAGCTCGGGATTAAATATTTGGCGAAAGCTGGCGGCCAGGCGGGCGGCGGCGGCGAATTCCTGGTTATCGACCAGCGCGCGGTAAGCTCCCAGGAGCTGCGTCTGCAACTCTGACAGTGGCAATAGCGGGTTGTCGTATTCGGCCGCCGCTCCCGCCTGCTGAATGCATTCGATCAATGTGGGAATAATATCTCCGTGCAGATTGAGCCGTTCACAAAGCATGGCCTCGGCCAGGCAGGCCGAAATCCCCTCGGGCGTCTGCGGAAATTGCGTCCGCGTCCGCTGAAATGTTTCCCAAGCTTTTTTATCCTCCCCCAGCTCGCGGTGGCAAACCGCCATCAGGTAGTAGGCCCGGCGGGCGATCGCCTCCCGTCCCTGGCCCAGCGCCAGTGCCTCGCGCAAATGGTCCAGGCTCTCTTGGATTAACTGGGCGGCCTCCGCGCGCTGTTCTGCGGTGGGAGAATCCGTGGCCGCGACTCGTTCCCTGGCTGTGCGCAGGCCCAATTCCGCCTGCAATAACAACCCATCCAGGGCGGCCTCGCTATCGCTGCGGATTTCCCGCAGTGCGTCGCGGCAATCGTCATTGGCGCGTTGTTCAAAAAAAATCCTCGCCCGGGCGAGCAAGGCTTGCTGCCGCTCGGTAATGGGTAAATCCGGCAGGGCCAGCAAACGGGAGTTATAGTCGAGCGCCTGCCGCAGGTCGGGGCTGGGCTGCTGAAAAAACGCCTCGGTTGCCAGCTTGAGCAGCGTTATCGCGGAGGCGGGATTTTGCGACAGCGCGCTGGAGATGTAGGGGCGCGCGGCGGCTCCTTGGCCGGAAACAACCAAGGCTTCGCACAACAGCGCCAGCCCCTGCGCCTCACGCCCCGACGGCCAGCCGCGGGTGCGCGCTTGTTGCAAATATTTCGCCGCCTGGCGGGCATGGCGGACTTGATCCGCCTCCCACATCCGCCGGGAAATATCCACTAGGATCGCCCCCCGCACAAAATCCGGCGCGCCTTGTTCGGCGGCGGTTAGCGTTCCCCCCGCCTCCGCCCGGGCCAACAAGTCCTCCGCCTGGCGGGTCAAGCCGCGATCCAAGGCGTCCAATACCACCGAGAGGGGAACGCGCGGCGGGGGTGTCGGTAACAGCGGGTTAAGCCGGTGGTAAGAGACATACCAGGTCAACGGGATCAGGGTGAGCGAACTGACCAGGGACACCACCACAATCATACGTTGTTGCGAATTTAATCCGGGGAGCGCCGCCAGATGAATCAAACCCCGGCAGGTCCGCCACAATAATCGTCCCGTGCCGCGCGTCAGCCCCGCCAAGCGTCCCAGCCAACCGGGGGGACGCGGCGGGATAGCGGCGAGCGTGGCGACGGCCGGCGCGGGTTCCGCCGGCGCATCCAGCCCGGCCAGCGCGCCGCTTAGCTCATCAATCCGCGCCAGCGGATCAAGCTCGGCGGGGGTTGTTGCAGACGGTCCAGAAGACGCTGAACCCGCGGCGGGAGTGTTTTCGGCGGTATCGGGAACGACCGATGACATGCGACCCAATCGGAAAAAGCATCCGGCGGCGAATGTCAAATCAATTCAGCGGACGCCGCGCGAAATATGGCGGCGTAATCATGCCCGGACCCGCGGCGCGGGTCAAGAGTGGCTGCCCCCGGAATAAAACCGGGCTAATTACAAAAAGCACAATGCGCGCGGCGGACTAGTGCTGTGTCAACGTTAAAGATTCGAGTCAGGCAAATCAGCCGCTGGGCGCTAGCCCACGCTTTTTGCCGCACTAACCGTGGGCTAGCGCTCTACGGCTCATCCGAAAAACGAAATCGTTGACAGAGCGCTAGGATGTTAATTCCGTGGGGGCCCAAGCCTGCGCGGCCGATACGGAACGGCGCGGTTGGTTGATTTGCTCCATCAACCAGCGATCCATGTCTGCTAGCATCAGGTCGGTCAAGCCATCCTCGCCCGGATATTGGCGCAGCATCATGTTTAAGCCTGCGGCATGAAACAGCCGGAGTTGCTCGCAGACTTGGTGTTCGGGATAAAGCTGGCTCTCTTTGCAGGTGGTGATAAACAGGGGTAGTTCGCGGGCCTCGTGCAGTTTGGCCAAGGGAGCCGCCGAATCGGGAAACGCCCCCCCCAGGGACAATCCCCCCGCAAACAGCCGCGGCTGCCGCAACGCCAGCCGCAACGCCATCGTCCCGCCGGACTCCAGCCCCGCCACAAAAATCCGCCGCCGGGAGATATGAAATTTTTGCGCGGCCAGCTCTAAACAACGCAGCACCCGCTGCTCCGCCTGCTCCACGCCACGGGGCGAATGATCCCAGGTAAATCCCCCAACGCCCAGGGGCGCATGCGGGTGGTTATCCGGGGCGGTGCCGCGCGGGCCCACGGCGACATAATTTCGCAGACTGATGTGGGGCATCACTTGGCGAAGTTGCTGCTCTTGATCTTGGGGACCATGCAACCAGATTAACAGGGGATAGGCATAATTGCGTTCATAATGCAGCGGAGCAAATAAGGCAAAATGCAGCGGTTCCCGCGCGGAATCACCGGACTGGCGGTCCGCGTCCCCTATTTCAATCGCCCGAAGGTCGTGTGCCTGGGTGTTACAGGCGTCAACGTCGGAATCGGTTAAACCCGCCAGGGTGCGAAGTGAACCAGGATGGCGATGAAGCATGGGTACGATTTGTAAAGAGAAAGCGATTAACGGTAATCGCCGAAATGGATGGGATGATAAGACTCACTCTGACGCGACCGCAACAGTCAGCGAATTTTTAATCCACGGTGCTGTCATTAAACCCTTTCCGCGGGCAAGAGTTTCTCACAAAAATCGCCATTGAACCGGGGCAGCCCCGGGAGCAACAAACCGGCGAACAAACCAGCCCTCAACAATCGCTGACCAGACGCGGTAACTGTCGTGGCGGAAATATAACTGTCGTGAAAAAACGGAACTGTCGTGACACAAACAAAACTGTGGTGATAAGGTGGGAACGGTCCTCGCCAAGCTTCTGCAATTGCAAGTAGAACATCCCTGTTGTCGTGGACTGTACTGGAATGTCAGGACAATTGTCAATCGCAAACATTACGCATGGCATCCCATGATAGTTTGCTACGAACCAAAATTAATTGCTAGCATCGCAGAGGCATAAGAATAACTCATCCGTCAAACACAAAAATTGAATGGATGCTGCGGTTTGCTAGCGAAACCATGCGCTGCCTGCTCCGCGCCTTTAACCAGATTTGGCAAAAAACAAAGCAGAATGCGCGACCGCGATGACTAGCACCACGAGCAGCAAACAATGGCAAGTTACATCCACGCGACCCGTCGCAAGCCCACAATCTAACCGGTAAGCTTGCTAACCGGTAAGCTTGCCCATGGCGGCCACCAGTTCCTTGACGGCTAGCACGCTCTTATCAAAGGCAGCGCGTTCCTCGGCGGTCAATTGCAACTCGATGATTCTTTCCACCCCGGCGCTTCCCAGAACCACCGGCACGCCCACATAGTAGCCTCCCACGCCATATTCGCGGTCGCAATACGCCGCGCAGGGGATCAGGCGCTTTTGGTCGCGGACGATCGCCTCGACCATTTGGGCGGTGGCGGCGGCGGGGGCATAATATGCGCTGCCGGTCTTGAGCAGACCCACGATTTCAGCCCCGCCATTGCGGGTGCGGGTGATGATTTCTTGCAAGCGGGCGGGTTGGATCAATTGCGTAACGGGAATCCCCCCGACCGAGGTGCAACTGGGGATGGGGACCATCGTATCCCCGTGACCTCCCAGCAGCATCGCGCTGATATCCTCAACGCTGACATCCAGCTCTAACGACAAAAACGCGCGATACCGCGCGGTATCCAGCACGCCGGCCTGACCCAAGACGCGATTGGGGGAAAATCCGCTGACTTGGAGCGCGCGCTGGACCATGGCGTCCAGCGGGTTGCTCACGACGATGATGATCGCCTGGGGGCTGGTGGCTTTGACTTGTTCAGCGACCGAGCCGACAATTTTGGCGTTGGTCGCCAGGAGGTCGTCGCGGCTCATGCCGGGCTTGCGGGCGATGCCGGCGGTGATGACCACCACGTCGCTGTCGGCGGTGGCGGCATAGTCGGTGGTGCCGGTGATCCGGGCGGTGAATCCCGCAATGGGAGACGCTTGAAACAGATCCAGGGCCTTGCCCGCGGGCATCCCTTCGGACTGGGGAATATCCAAAAGCACCACATCCCCCAGTTCGGCGGCGGCACACCAGTGAGCGCACGTCGCGCCCACATTGCCAGCGCCAATGATACTGATCTTTGCGCGTCGCATATTCACAAACCCCCTTCGCAGAAAATGGCCGATTACCCGTCGAGGAAAAACTTACCAAACAGTTCCACCGCGCCGGGCTTTGAACAACTGCAAACTACCCCACAAAATTTCCTTTGAACAGGGGTAAAAAAAGAATTCTCCGGTTGAAGCGAGAAACCACTTGACAAGTACCAGGACGCTATTACACAACCCTGATTAAGACGAGCAAGCCGTTCCAGGGGATTCTTAGAAAAGAGCGAAATTTTATCAAGAGTAAACGCAGTGAACGATGGTTCGATGTTAGAAGAAACACGCGGCATTCAACCTACTTTGTTTCCTTTGTTAATTTTTATTCACAGTAACATGCGACGCGACGTTTGTTCACACAGTCCGTTTTTTGTGTCTCCGCTAGCTCCGTTTCTTCCTATTCAAAATGTCTTACAGGATTGTTTTATACAGGAGGAAGCAGAGGCAGCGGAAAATACATGGATGCTTACAAAGAGGAACCGTAGCGAATGAATCGCTTGATGTCAAAAGAGATACGCGGTGCCCAACTTTCGTTGTTAACTTTGTGCATTAATATTCGCATTTTAAGTATTTCACGTGCGAATAGCCCGGGCTATTGTTCCGCGGGCGGGGGAAGCTCTATCTTTACCGGCGTGGAAGGGACCGGTGAACCGCCCGCCGCGCGGGACTGGGCGTACAAAACCGCCGCCAGGATAATTCCCGCGGCCAATACGCCCAGGATAATCCAGCCCTGCGCGGCGTCATCTCTTTTTCCCGCTTGAAAATCTTGCAGCGGCTCCGGCATGCGCCCAAACAGGCAGGGACTGTAAAGCATCACGCGGCGATTGTTATGGACCTGCAATTCACTGCGGAAAGGAATATTTTTATAAAAGTAGCCCGCCACCCGCACGCTTTGTTGCCGCAGTTTTTCGGGTGTCAGCCCCCGTGGTAATTCGCGGGCATTAAAAATGAATTGCAGTGTTCCCAATTTTTGTTTTTCAAATCGAATTTGCGGCGGTTCGCCAGCCTGCGCGGCGGGTTCGGACACGGCAATTTTTAATTCCACCTCCCGCGGCAGCATTTGGGATATGCCTAATTGATAGTAATGGTCAAAACCTAGTTCGGCGACTCGTTCGGGATCATTGATCGGTTGGCGTATCACCCAATCCACAACGCCGGTCAACACCTGCGGTTTTCCCCGTTGATCCGCGGGACTTTCCAAAAGCTGGACCAAATCGCGATTAGCGTCGGCGGGCAGGGCGGAGGACAGGGGGGCCGACTGGGCAACGGCCAACAAGGCATAGAACGCGTCGTTTTCCGCCAGATGCAAATCCGCGTTGGGTTTGACACTGTCCCACAAGCCATGATCAAAGCCTAACTTGCCCAAATCTGTCGGCGGCAACCACGCCAGATTCGCCGCGACAAAGTACAGGTCGCCGCCGTCCGCCTTAAGAAACGTTCCCCGCGTCCGCACCAGATCTTCCAACGGGACCAGCGCGTTCCACGCTTGCGGCGCTTGGCGGGTAAAAACAAAAATCCGCGCGCCCTTTTCCGGAACTGATAGCTCGCTCAGATAAATCCCCTCCAGGTCCCCGCGCTGGGCCAATTGCGTCAAATAATCCCAGTCCCGCAATCGCGGATTGGGTGCTTGGGCGGGATCGGCGGGCCGCGACTGGTCCTCAGAAAGGGGGAATTTGGTTCCGGGGCTAAGGTTCACATATCCCCGCAACCGTCCCTCCAACAGAAAGCTTCCCCCCTGCCAGGTTTGCGGTTGGCTTTGGAATGCCTGCCAGCCGGGAACGGCTTGGGTCAGTTCACGCAAGCGACCGGAGGGAATCTTGGGCAGAAATCGCAAAAATTTTAACAGAACTTCATACTCTTGATCCTGGATCGCCGTGTTTTGCTCCACACGCCGCAGCAAACTGTCATCTATGTCGAGTTCTCGCCAAAATTCCCGCGCTGCTTTTACTTGGGCGTTGGCCGCGGGAAGGGCATCATCATTCATCGAGATGCCACTGTCATGATCCGACGGAACTAATCCCGCGGCAGTCCCGCCCGGGTTGGAGGTAGCGCCGGGCGTATCTGGCGAGCTAGCAGCCGGAGGACTTTCCTGGCTGTACACTCCTCCCAGACAAAACAGGCTGGCCAAGCAAACCGCAAGAGACACGCAAAAAAAAGTTTGCCGCATAATCGCGTCGCTACAGAGGAAGGTCTTTGGCCTCCGCCAATTTACGCAAAGCCTCGCGGGGGTCTTCATCGACCACCGGTTCTATACCCAGCTTTTGGCGTCGCATTTGGTCTCCAGCCTGTGGAATTTCAAACGTGGTTTTCTTGCGCCAAAAAAACCAAAACAATCCAACGAATACAACTCCACTGATTAACAGAGCCGCAAATAACCACTGCTCGGGACTGACGGAGGGGGCGGGGAGGGGGGCTTTTTCGGCTGTGGGTTCGCGCGCGGCGGCCAGACTGACGGTCTGCGCAAGCATCGCGGGGGCCTTGCGCTCTTCATCCACGGCTTTATAAATCAACAACTTATAAAAAATCCCCGTCACCGAAATTCGGGGGGGCTTTTGGGGAAAATGAAAACGTCGCGGCAACGTGGGGTCCGCCACTCCCCTTGGTAAATCGGGGGGTAATTCCAGGCAATAGACAAAGACGGGCGTATCTTTTTGATCCTGCAAACCCAGGCCCACCTCGTAATATTTATCTAAGCCCAGCGGATTATCCGCTCCGGCGGGCATTTCCTGATACCAGATCAAATGCCCCCGCAACTGAATCGCCCGGCCCCGAAACGTACCGGGATTGGTGTATAGCTCGCGAAATAAGCGCACCGGCGTGGCCTCTGCCGTCAATTGCTCTGGGGTGGTTTTGGATAATACTCCTAAGATGTGATACCACACGTCGTATTCGGCAGCGCGGGTAAAGGTGGAATCCTTGATCATGGCCAGTTTTGCCGGGTCTAGGCCGGTAAAAATTTGCGCCATGACCGGTTGTTTCTCTCCTGGTTGTTTCTCTCCTGGTTGTTTCTCTGCCGGTTGTGGTTGTGCTGGTTGTGGCTGTGCTGGTGGCAGGTTCGCCGCTGGTTGCGCCTGCGGGGGATCGGCCTGGAGGGGAGCCGTTTGTTGCAACGGGGCGTTACTATCGGCGGCAGGGTTTTCAGCCGCAAAATCCCCGGCAAGAGAGGCGCTGTCAAAAGGTTGCAGGGCGACCGTCCCCGGCAGGGGGGGCAACGCGGGTTGCCTTGATTCTGACTTGACCCGTGTGTCTAGTGGTGCGGGAGGATTCTTGAAACTGTGGGTCAAAAACAAAATATCATTAAAACGCAGTAAGAATATCAATAGCAGCCCCCCACCCACCACGGCATAGGTCAAATGCCGCCGATCCCGCCCCACCAGATAATTGCGGGCACGATAGGGAGACTGCAATCGGGCACGATTAAAATCGATTTGCATTACAGACCAAAAGATACGTGGCGACTGGCTTATAGGAAAAAAAGCCAGATGAGCGGGCGGACCTCGACGAGGATGCGCCCCAGCGGTTGCCCGCCTGGCGACGGACGGCGGCCCTCCCCAAGGAAAATACCCGCCTCCAACGGCCTCCGGGACGTCGGCTGTGATATGAGTTCTCGAATCTAAATCAATTTTATTCCCTAAATGCTTTGCGGGCAAGGAAATACCGCTTAACCATTCGATTTTTCAACCTTTACCGACGCAATTGCACCCGCTGCGCGCGGGCGAGGCTCTGCAGGGCCAACTGTAGGGTCCCGCTAACTTGGCCAAACGGCTGAAAGCCGACCAATCGGCCAATTTCATGCCCCTGGGGATTGAGCAGCAACAGCGTGGGATAACTACCGACCCGGTATTGCTGGCAAATCCGGGGAAATTGATCGCAATCCAGTTCCACGCAGACAAACTGATTTGTCAAAGAACGGATTTGTCCCTGACATAGCACTTCGTCCGCTAACTGATGGCAATATTTGCACCATTCAGCCGTAAAAAATACCAATATCGGCTTTCCCTCCGTGCGGGCTTGCAGGCGGGCTTGCTCCAGATCGGTCAAATAACCCAGGCTGGGAAGCGCGGGAGCGCTGGGGGTGGATGGGGGAGTGTGCGGATTTTGGGCCTGCTCGCAGCCGGTCAAATGAATGGCGACATAGGCCAAGCTGACAGCCACCAACCAAGACAGCAAACTAAACACACCCTGGCGAGCCCGCATAGGATAATCCCTTGATGTTAGCGACATGAATGCGTGCGTATGGCGGTTGGTTGGACTGCCCTGTTATCGGTTAGAGGTGGCCCGCTCTTGACGCCAATCCGCACAAATGACAAATGCGCCGTCGAAATGATTCATCCTTCCCCGGCGCAGTGGCGCGAACATCTGTGGGACACGCGGGAACCGGGCAAGTTCACGATGCTAGCGGCGCAAAAGCGATCTGGACCGCGAACGAGAGTTTCGCTACGTTTTGCGGGCCTCCCCCTCCGCGATTTGGCGGATGGGGCAATTGCAGCTCCATTCAAAATTGCCCGCGCCGTATGTCCGTCAGCGAAGCAAATCCCGATTCCGCGCTCCCTTTTTGGGCCCGCGCGCAGGATTTTTTGCTGCCATTGGCGGTAATAGCCAGCGTGCTGGTGATCATGATTCCGCTGCCGCCGGCGCTGTTGGATATTCTGCTAGCCTGCAATATCGCGGTCGCGGTCATTGTGCTACTGACGACGATTTATGTGCGGGTACCGCTAGAATTTAGCGTCTTTCCCTCGCTACTCCTGGCCACCACGCTGGCCCGGCTGGTCCTCAATGTCGCCACCACCAGGCTAATTTTGACCCGCGCGCCGCGGGACGGGGCCTTGGCTGCGGGGCATGTGGTTAAGGAATTTGGCGAATTTGTCGCCGGTAACGACCTGGTGGTCGGCATTATTATCTTTGTCATCATCGTGGTGATTCAGTTTATTGTCATTACCAAGGGCGCGACGCGGATCAGCGAGGTCGCCGCGCGGTTTGCCTTGGACGGCATGCCCGGCCGCCAAATGGCTATCGACGCCGACCTGAACGCCGGAATCATCGACGAAAACGAGGCCCAACGCCGTCGGCAAGAGGTCTCGCGGCAGGCGGACTTTTACGGGGCGATGGATGGCGCCAGCAAATTCGTCCGGGGGGACGCCATTGCCGGCATTCTCATCACGATCATCAATATTGTCGGCGGTTTGGTCATCGGCATGTGGGAAGGGGGGATGTCCCTGGGCCAGGCGGCGTCGGTATTTACCAAGCTCACCATCGGAGATGGGCTGGTCAGCCAGGTCCCCGCGTTTTTAATCTCCCTCGCCGCGGGCTTGCTCACCACCCGTTCCAGCCATGACAGCAACCTGCCAAAGGAGTTTGTTGGGCAGTTGTTTTCCCGCCCCCAGGCGTTGTATGTCGCGGGTGGGTTTTTAGGCCTCCTGGCGTTTTCCAACCTTCCCCCCATACCGCTACTCACCCTGGGGGGGGGATGTGTCATGTTGGCGGTTTCCCTGGGGCGTCAGAAAAAACAAGCCACCGCCGCCGCCCAAACCAAGGCCCAGGTGGAAGCGGCCAAGCCCCCGGAAGAACGGATCGAGGATTTTTTATCGACCGATCCCATGGAGATCGAAATTGGCGTCGGTCTGATCAAATTGGCCGATCCCAAGCGGGGGGGGGACCTGTTACAACGGATTCAGCGCGTGCGGCAAAACGTGGCGGGCGAGATTGGCATTATCATGCCCAAGGTCCGTATTCGCGATAATGTCCGGCTAGAACAAAATCAGTACCGGATCAAAATCGCCGATGTGGCCGTGGCCGAGGGACAGCTCGAGCCGTACAAGCTACTGGCGATGGATTCGGGAGTGACCACGGGTAAAGTAGGGGGGTTGGAAACACGTGAGCCGGCCTTTGGCACGCCCGCTACCTGGATCGATCCCGGACAACGGAGCCAGGCGGAATTGCATGGTTACACCATTGTCGAACCAGCGGCCGTGTTGGCCACCCACTTGACCGAGACCGTCCGTAAACACGCCGACGAAATCCTCACCCGCGACGCGACCAAGCACCTGGTCGAGGAACTAAAGAAATCACAGCCCGCCACCGTCGAGGAACTCATCCCCGGCCAAATGAAACTGGCCGAGGTGCAGCGCATCCTGCAAGCCCTCTTGCGGGAACAAGTCCCCATCAAGCTGCTGGGGCCCATATTGGAAACGCTGGGAGATTATGCCAGCCGGACCAAGGACCCCATTTTGCTGGCGGAATACGTGCGGCACCGCCTGGCACGGGCGATTTGTTCGCGCTATCGCGATAAAGAAAACCGGTTGTACGTGGTGACGCTGGATCCCGCGGTGGAAGACCGGATCAAGGCGGGACTAGAGCATAACGAACGGGGCCTGACTGTCCGCATGTCCCCCCCCGCGATCGATGCCACGTGCCGGGTCATAGCCCGTGAGATCGACAAATTAACGCAAAAACACAAACCGCCGGTGTTGCTGGTCAGTCCGCAAATCCGCGTGGGACTAAAGCAGTTGACCTCCGCGCAATTGCCTCGGCTGGTGGTGCTCAGCTTTAACGAAGTGACCCGCGATACCGTGATTGAATCCATTGGTATGGTAGTGGACGGAAAATAAATTGTTCCCGGCGCATGATTGACGCCAGGGCGGCCCTAGGTTCAGCAGGATGCAGGAATGACAGCAGCACGCGATTTGCGCAAATCCGACATTCGCACGTTTCAGGCCGGCTCACTGCGCGAAGCCCTGGAATACGTGCGTCAAGAGTTCGGCCCCGCCGCCCAGATAGTCCGCACGCGCGAAATACCCGCCGGTGGACTGTGGAACCGACTGGCGGGCAGGACCCAAATCGAAATTTCGGCCCAGGCCGCCCAACTGGCGGAAGAAGCGGTGGTTTATGAACCCGCCGCCGCGCCGCTGGATCTCGGTTTGGATCTACAGGATCCGCGCTGGCAATTGGCACAACGCTTTGCCCCCGCAACCTCCGATGGCCCCGCCCCGCCATCCCTCCCGCCCGTCCCAACCCGGCAAACATCCACCCCCACCGCCCAGTCCGGCTCTACCCGCGCTGAACAAGCCCGCGCGTCTTGGGCGTGGCCGGCGGAAGCCTCTTTGTTATACGCCGAACTGGTTGCCGCCGAAGTCGACCCCACGGCGGCGCATCAACTCATCACCGAGGCCCTAAGAATTTCAACCTCCACCGCGTCCACGCCTGAACGTTCGCTCCGCCAAGCGCTACTCCGTTGTCTCGAGTGGGAATTCCCCGTTGATGGCCCCATCCAGCTTCCACCGGGGGAGCAGCGGCTGGTGGCGTTTATCGGGCCTACCGGTGTGGGAAAAACCACCACCCTCGCTAAACTGGCCGCCCATTTTCATTTGCGACAGCGGCGGCGCGTGGGCCTGGTGACCCTGGACACTTATCGCGTGGCGGCGGTGGAACAACTGCGGATTTATGCCGAAATTTTGGATGTCCCCCTGGCCGTGGCCAGCACCGCCGCCGAAGTCCCCGCCGCGCTGCTAAAAATGGCGGATCGCGATTTGGTCCTGATCGATACCGCGGGACGCGCTCCCCAGGACAACTTACGCATGGCGGAGTTGCAGGGGCTGTTGGCGGCGATTCGCCCCGCCGAGACCCATTTGGTGCTAAGCCTGGCCCAAGGCGCGCGCGGTCTCATGCAAGCGGCCGAGGGCTTTGCCGCGGTTCCCTATACGCGGCTGTTGCTGACCAAACGGGATGAAGCGGCCACCTGGGGAGGCTTGCTAGGCGTTTGTCGCCGGACCGGAAAGGGGATCGGTTATCTGTCTACTGGCCAAAATGTTCCCGCCGACTTAATACTGGCCGATAGCCGCGAGCTGGCACGGGGCATTCTGGGGGAACCGCAAGCTTAGCGGGTTGACGCGCGCGAAGTTCCCTTTACCCGGAAATCTGTTTCACTAGTGCCTTGTCAACGATACGTTTTCGGATGAGCCGTAGGGCGCTCGCCCACGGTTTGAGCGGCAAAAACCGTGGGCTAGCGCCCAGCGGCTGATTGGCCTAACTCGAATCTTTAAATTTTACAAAGTACTAGGGAAACAGCTTAATGTGAGGCCCACTTGTCTTTCACCGCTAGCTTAGTCCGCCGCGAAACGGAACGGTGTTGCGGACTTCCGCCAGAAATTCCGTGGAAGTACCCAGCTTCACTTGACATTCATGGGGGCATCTTCGTACTCTTCCGCCCAAATTGGCTAGCGCGCTTGGCAAAATCTTCCGCGCTGGCCCAAGCGAACAAAATTTGGAATTTTACCGCGGTTCCCCTGCAGAAAGGACGCCCCGACAACCGATACATTCACTGCCCCTGTCCCTACCCCGGGTTGGTAAACTTTGCGGGTTGCAAAAGGGATAACGGGAAGAACCCTTTACGGTGCGCTAACGATGCAGATGGCACGGCAATACGCGGTCATCCTGGGCTTATTGGCGTTTACCGTGACAATGGCCAGAAGCTTATGGCACTATGCCGACGGCCTGGCCAATGTGTGGATGGCGCTTGGTTGGATGGCGGGGTTTGCCTGCCTGGGGGCGATTGTCGGCGGGTTGGCGGATTGGATGTTGGGGGACGCGCTGCGGCGGGAATTGTCCCAGGCGTTGGCCGCCCAGACGGAGGCGGGAAGCACCGTCAAACCGGGAACCTAAGCAACATACCTTTAGACGGCCTACATAGTCGCTGGCGGCGCGATAGACTTATCCGATCGAGACTTCTCATCGTTCACGCGCTGCGCCGGTTGACAACGGAAATCACGCGACGGGAAACAAGATGTTTCCGCCACGTCGTAAAAAAACTCATTGGAGGAGTGCATGGCGACGATCACCGGCTCGGGCACGATTGCGGACATTGCGGAACTGTGGCAACGATTCAAGGCCGACCCCAATAACCAGGACTTGCGCAATCTGCTGGTGGAAAACTATCTGCCGCTGGTCAAATACAATGGCGAACGCATCTGGGCCCGCCTGCCCGAAGGGGTGGAACTGGACGATTTAATTTCCGCCGGGATTTTTGGCCTGATGGACGCGATCGACGCGTTTGACCTGTCGCGCGGGGTAAAGTTTGAAACGTATTGCGTCCCCCGCATCCGCGGCGCGATGTTGGACGAACTGCGGACGATGGATTGGGTGCCCCGGCTGGTACGCTCCAAGGCTAGCAAACTGAACGAAGCGGTAAAAACCCTCGAGGCAAAGCTGGGACGCAGCCCCACCGAGGTGGAACTGGCCGAGCAAATGCAGATCTCCGTCGCCGAGCTGGAAAAGCACATGCTGGACGCCAGCGCGGTCAACCTGATCAGCCTGAATAAAAAATGGTACGAGACCGACAGCTACAAGGATGTCCGCGAAATCGACATCCTGGAGGATAAAAAAGGGGAAGACCCCACCCGCCGGATTCAAAAGAACGACCTCATGCGGCTGGTGACCAAGGGGCTGAACCGCAATGAGCGGTTGATTATCATTCTGTATTATTATGAAGAATTGACCATGAAGGAGATCGGCGCGACGCTGGATCTCAGCGAAAGCCGCGTCAGCCAAATGCACTCTAGCATCATGCAACGCCTGCAACAGCAGTTGGGCCGCCGCAGACCGGAATTCGCCGGCGGCGCGCAGTAAGAAATGATTTTGGTTTTTGGTTTTTGGATTATGGTTTATGGATTTGAAATCTAAAATTTTTGTATCTGAGATTTCAAATTTGTGATTTCAAATTTGAGATTTGAGATCGTATCCGGTGTGTTGCACACGTTAAAAACTACTTAACCCGCAAAATTAGCATTAAGCTGAAAGTTCGCCTAAGCCGAACATCTTAGTTAGCAGTCAACTGCGTGGACGCGGATTCATGGTAGTTTCTCAACTACAATCCGCGCAAATGAAAAATGCCTGATCAACCGGAGCCAGCGGAGATCAATCTAGCTGATTTGAGCGATGCGCATGCTCCGAATCCTACCGACAGGCTTCATTTGCGGTCTCTGGCTGCTAGCCAGCGTAAGGTTGCTAGCGGAAGAGTCCCATCAAACTCCAGCGGATACCCTCACCGCCATCGAAGCCCGCCTGGCCGAACAACAGGCCGAAATTTCCTCCCTCCGCGGCGAATTGCGAGCCCTGCGCCAAGCGGACGCATTGGATGCAAGCCGGACGGCAATTTCCGGGCCGCCACCGGAACCTCCGCTGGCAAGTCAACTGCTATTGATTAGCTACGAACAAGATTCCGCGAAAGGGAATAACGCCGATGGCGAAGCCGAAAAGAAAGCCCCCGCCGATCCGCAAACAGAGATCGCCGACCTAAAAAAACGCCTGGAAAAACTCGAGTCCGCCGCCGCCAAATCCTCCAAGGAAAAAAAAGAGGCGGATGATTGGGTGGACGTCTCAAAGGAAAAATGGACCGTCAAATTGGGGGGGCATATCCAGATGGATTATGTCACCTGGGCCCAGGCCGATCCCGCGATCATCGGCGCGCAAAATTATTTCAACTTTCGCCGCTTGCGGCTGGTGGCCGACGGCACCGGTTACGGCGTGTACGACTTTCGCCTGCAGATGACGCTGGAACCGGGGCAGGGAATCAACCAAAGCCAGTTCGCCTCTCCCGATGTCAAGGACGCCTATGTGTCGATGAATGAAATCCCCTGGTTGGGGCGTTTTCGGATCGGCAACTTTTTTGTCCCCTTTAGCCTGGAGCAAGTCACCAACGACACCAATAACATTTTTCTGGAACGCTCTATCCCCACCCAAGGGATCTTTGCCGCTGACCGCGAGGTGGGCGTGGCCTTTTACAATTGCACGGCCGACCAAAATATCACTTGGTGCGGAGGTATGTTTTTTGATGATATCAACGATACGGAAAAAACCCGCTTTGACGATAACCAAGGGTATCGGCTGAGCGGCCGGCTCACCTGGCTTCCCTATTACGATGAACCGTCCAACGGACGCTATCTTGTGCATACCGGCGTGGGCGTGTTGCACACCAACGATTTTGACGACCGCGTTTCGTTTCGCGCTCGACCCCAGGTGCAGCGCGGGCCGATCCTCATCAACAGCGGCACGCTGTTGGCGGATACCTATACCACGGGCAATCTGGAACTGGCGATCGTCTGGGGCCGGGTTACCCTGCAAAATGAGGCGTTTATTTCCAGCGTGGACCTAGACTCGGGCGACACCGAGCAAGTTGGCGGGGCATATTCGCATATTAGCTACTTTCTGACGGGTGAAAATCGCGTGTTCGAGCGGTTTGGGCAGCATGGAGCGCAATTTGCCCGCAACGTCCCCTATACCAATTTTTTTGCCACGCCGGGGGGGTGGGGATCGGGGGCCTGGGAAGCAAAGGCCCGCTGGTCCTACCTGGACTTGGCAAATACCGACAGCGGCCAATACAACGACCTGACCGTGGGCTTTAACTGGTACTGGACCGACCGAATGCGGATCATGTTTGACTGGATCCATCCCGTGACCACATCCGAGACCGTGTTTGGCGCGACCGAATCCGACCTGATCGCCATGCGCTACGATGTGAATTGGTAAGCCTGGATAAAAGAGTTGAGCAGACAGTTTACAAAAGTTAACAAAGAAAACGAAAGAAGACTGGGGTAATTTTTTCCCTCTTCGTTCCCTTTTGTTTTAGAAACAAGAATGCATTGAACAAGAGTTAGCAGAGGTAGCGGAGGGGGAGAGCTAGGCAGTCCGGCCTCTGCTCTCTCTGCTTCCTCCTGTTAAAAATATTTCATTTGATACCTCATGTTACAGAAATCCGCCGCGCGCTAGGGGCCAAAGATCTCCCGACCGCGACGTTCATCCATTTTTCTCCAACAAAGAAAGTGCCGCCATGTTCCGCTTATTGCGAATGTTCGTTCGACTGACACTGCTGCTGGCGTTCTGCGCGACAAACCGACTGGCACTGGCGGCTTGTCCGCACTGCGGCGGCAATGTCCCCTGCCATTCCGTCTGCCGCTTGGTCTGCGAAGAGAAAAAAGTGGAAGTCGTCTGCTGGGGCTGCCAAGTCGAGGAATTTTGTCTGCCGGGACCCAGCCACCCCGGCTGTCAGCATGCCGAAACGGTGTGTGACTTTTGTGATGAAGCGGCGGAAAAAAATCCCACCCATTCTAAGCCAAAATTGTTTGTCTGGACCGACTGGATTCCCGGTTGCGCGACGGTTCACACAAGAAAAAAGCTCATGAAGCGGACCATCACCCGCACGGTCCCCAGCTATAAGTGGGTGCTGGAGGATATCTGCGACCAGTGCGAGTCCAAGCTGCCGCAGGCGCCGGTCCCCGCCACGGCCAGCATCCCCGCTCCCCCCCAACTGGCGGCGCCGGTCAAAGTATTGCCCGTGGTGCGGGAACAGACAAAATAAGTTCTTGGCGATAATATTCAGACTACAAGCAAAAGATTGAACAAAAGTAAACGATGTCAGACCGGAGGATTTTTTTCCCTCTTCGTTCCCTTCGTTCCCTTTGTTTAAAAAATAAGAATGAATTAAACAGGAGGTAGCAAAGTTAACAGAGGGGGGAATAACTGATGCATTTTCTCCGTTCCCTCCGCTCCCTCCTGTTCAAAAAAAATTTATATTCACCCCGCGCTGATTGACCCTTGCCAAAAAACCGAGTTAAATAAGTTGGTCAATCCTTCTTTACTCCGGGGTGTGCTATGCGCTTGGCCAAGTTGAATCGCACGTGGGCGTGTCTGTATCTATGCGGGTTGTTTGCGCTAGCGGGTTGTGGCGCCAAGCCCGCCGCCAATCCCAACGCCCCGGTCCAAGCCATGACCAATCACGGCGCTCCCGTGACCATGGCCGAGGCGGAGGAATTTACCAAAAAACTCGATGCGGCGCTCCTGGCCAGTGATATGGCGGCCTTGAATGAACTCATTCCCACCGAGGAAATCCTCCTGCACGGGGTTAAAGGGCTGAATGCTTCGGATGCATCCATCCAAGGCTTTATCCGGGGGATGCGCAAATCCGGCGGCATGAGCACGCAATTAGCCGATGTGGTTCAATCTGGCGGAGTGTACAAACTCTTGCGAATTCGCGACGTCAACCGCCGCCCCCAACCCATCTATCGCATGCAAACGCCTGATGGAGCTGTCAATTACCATGAATATTCACTGATTCGATATCCCAATGGCAACATCGGGGCGGAAGATGTGTACATCATGCTCATGGGCGAAACCTTTGGGCAGTTCATGCGCCGGTTGGCGATCATGGGCATGGCGATTGACAACAAAAGCATCTTTGCCAGCTTTTCCCCGGAAGATCAGTTGTATGTGAAGCATCAAAAGGAAATCATGCGCGTCCTGGAGGGTATAAAAAGCGCGGGCCCGCCCACGGGCGCTTACCAGAATTTCCGCGCTTTGCCAGTGGAACTACAAAAAAGCAAGGCATTTCAGGTTATTGGATTGCAACTGGCCCAAAAGGTGGGAAACGATGAATACCTGCAGCAAATGAAGGATTATCAACAATTTTTTCCCGATGATCCGTCGCTCTCCCTGGTGCAGATCGATTATTTTATCTTAAACAACATGAACCAGGAATTGTATGATAATGTGGTCAAATTGGAGACTGCGCTCGGGGGAGACCCGTATTTAAAACTATATAAAGCTTATGCGCTGTATGCCCTGGATAAAGCCGCGGAAGGTCAAAAGGTATTTGCCGACGCTTTCGCGGAAGATAGCTCGCTGCAATCCCATCTAGTTAATTATGTGGGCTTGCTTATTATGCAAAAGAAGCACGCCGCCGCCGTGCAATTGATCAAATGGGGAGAAGGTGAAAAATTTTTAGAACTTGACTTGGCGAATTTACGTGAAAATCCCGAAGCAAGCGACTTTGTCGCATCACCGGAGTTCGCTGATTTGGAAAAATGGTACACTGAGAATTAATCAAAGAGCCAGGAACTTTTCTCACATCTCACTCAACTTAATAATTGCCATGCGCAGCTTATTCGTATTCATTTGCTGCTGTTTGGCAGTAATTGAATCGCACAAATCAACGTTCGCCGCAGATTCACCCCCGCCAACGGCCACCGCACGATCCGCCGCGCACTCTGCACCTCCCCCCCTCACGACCCTCGACTCCTATTTCCCGTTTGCCGTCCCCCCCGACCTGCCCGCGTGGGAGGCTCGCCGCAAATCCCTGCGCCACCAGTTGCAGATTTCGCTGGGCCTGTGGCCCTGGCCCACGGTGCGGCCACTACCCCCTGTAACGGTCCACGGCAAAGTCGAACGCCCAGAGTACACGGTCGAGCGGGTCATTCTGCAGTCCTTTCCCGGTCATTTTGTCACCGGTTCGCTCTATCGACCGCGGAACAAATCAGGCCGACTCCCCGCGGTCCTCTCGCCGCATGGGCACTGGCAAAACGGGCGGTTTTATGCCGCGCCTGAAAATGAAATCGCGGCCCAACTCAAAAACGGGGCGGAGGAACTGGAAAACGCCGCCCGGCACCCCTTGCAGGCCCGCTGCGTCCATTTGGCCCGCTTGGGTTGTGTGGTATTTCATTATGACATGCTGGGCTATGCCGATAGCGCGCAAATTCCGCAGGAGGTGGCGCACGGCTTTCGCGCGCGGCGCAAAGCCGCCGAACAGCCTGACAACTACGCGTTTTTTAGCCCCCAGGCCGAATCCCGCCTGCAAACGATCACCGGCCTACAAACGTGGAACTCGTTGCGGGCACTCGACTGGTTGGCCAGTTTGCCGGATGTGGACCGCCAGCGGATCGGCGTGACCGGCGCCAGCGGCGGCGGCACACAGACGTTTCTTTTAACCGCGCTGGACGACCGACCCGCCGCGGCCTTTCCCGCCGTGATGGTCAGCACCGCCATGCAGGGGGGCTGCACCTGCGAAAACTGCGCGTACCTGCGCGTCGGGACCGGGAACATCGAACTGGCCGCCCTTACCGCCCCGCGACCCCTGGGCCTGACTGCCGCGGACGATTGGACCAAGGAAATGGAGACCAAGGGCTTTCCCGAACTGAAACAACTCTATGGCCTGTATGAAAAAACCGACCGCGTGGAACTGCATCCGTTTTTACAGTTTGGGCACAACTATAATTCGCCCAGTAGACATGCGATGTACGCATTTTTTAATAAGCACCTCAAACTCGGGGCCGCCGATCCGATCCGCGAGCGCGATTTTCAGCCGCTGACGATCGAAGAAATGACGGTCTGGAGCGGAACACACAAGCGCCCGCTCCCAAGTGTGGAGCATGAGGTGGATTTATTGCGTGTCTGGCGGGAGCGGGACGAGCAATTGCTGCGGCCGCTGTTGGATGTGCGCGACAAGAATGCTTGGCTGCGATTTAAGCAAGAGTTGGGCGGGGCGTGGCGGGTGCTACTAAACCTCCAGCCCAATGAATCCCACGTGAAAGCCGTCATAAAGCCCACTTGGACGGAAATCTCGCGAACTCCGGGCGTGCTGGTCACCCTGCGGGGGGAGATCGAATCGCTTGCCGGGACATCGGTTGAAAAGACTTCCCCTGATAAAACTAGAAGAACATCCGTAACCCGGTTGCAACCCCCGCGGGTGGAACGAGTGGTGGTGTATGCCACGCCCCGGGCCTGGGACGCCGCGGAGCATGAGCAACGCTTGGCGGAACTGCTGCACGCCAACTGTGAAGTCTGGATTCCCGACTACGCCGAGCGCGCCGCGCAAGCCGCTGCTGGAGAAACGTTTCGCCAGCGCCGCGTCCCCCAGGATCGCGACTACGCGGGATACACGTTTGGCTATAATCCGCCGCTGTTAGCGCAACGGTCAGGGGAACTGGCCAGTGTGATTACCGCCGCCAACCAGGAGCATGCCCAGTTGCCTATCATATTATGGTGCGAGCCGCTGGCCGCGCCGGCGGGCCTGGCCGCGCGGGCCATCGCGAGAGAACAGCTTTCGGCCAGTGTGATCGAAACCGGAGGGTTTCGGTTTAATGCATTAGCCGATTTTGATCATGCGGACTTTTTGCCCGGCGATGTCAAGTACGGCGACGTACCGGTCTTGGCCGCGCTGGGCGCGCCGAGCGCGCTCTGGCTGGTGGAGGAACCGGCGGTTGGGGATAATCCAGCGAATACACCACCAAGGGCCAACGAATGGCAAATCACCCGCGCGGCGTATAAGGCTCAGGACCGGGCCAAGTTCTTACGTATTGAACTATTGCCGGATAACGCCAAGCAAGCTGCCACAGCGGTGCTAGACTGGATGCAAAGCGTGAAGTGAGTCAGGCGATCGCACGCGGATAAAACTACGATAGAACGGGGATGATACAGATCGGATAGATTTGCATGGATCAGATGTGAGATAGTAGTTTCATAAGCAAATTTTGTCATTTGGTTTTAAATCCGCGCATATCGGTGTATAAAAAACTTTAGCCACGGATCGACACTGGTTTGCACGGATCAGAAATGAGATTTAAAATTTCAAATTTGAGATTTCAGATTCGAGTACCTTGTGCCGAGCCTACCCCTGATCAGTGTGAATCTATATTATCAGCGTCATCCGAGTTCCAGTCTTAAGAAATACGATAGAACGGGGATGATACAGATCGGATAGAATTGCATGGATCAGATGTGAGATAGTAGTTTCATAAGCAAATTTTGTCCATTCGTGTTTCATCCGCGCCTATCCGTGGCTAAAAAACTTTAGCCACGGATCGACACTGGTTTGCACGGATCAGAAATGAGATTAAAAATTTCAAATTTGAGATTTCAGATTTATGTACCGCATTTCCGGTATTCTTCTGATCTGTGTCAATCAATAAAATCAGTCTAATCAGTGTCCTAGTCTTAATTGAGGCAGCGGTTACCACGGCTCCTGCCGCCAGCCGCGGACTTCCAGCCCCACGTCGGTCCAGCGGATACGGACCGCCCCCACTTTGGCCAGGTGCAGCGTTTTTGCTCCCGCCGACTCATAAACGGCGATGGTGCGGTCAATGACATCGTACAGCCCGCTGCAAAAAATCACATACCTCGGTGCGGCCCACTTGGCCAGTCCCTCGGGATCATGGCCGTAGCTGCCGTGATGCGGAGCCTGAAGCACAGCGGCGGTTAGTGGCGGTTGCTCCAGCATCCGGGCCAGGCCCGTATCCTCTAGGTCGCCGGTCAGCAACACGCGCTGGCCCGCGTGCTCGATTGCTAGGACCAGGCTATTGGCGTTGTCGGTTTCGCGATTGGTGCGCGAGGCCCCGACGCCGCCGGTGGGGGGGTGCAACACCCGCAGGCGAATATCATTATCGCCGGGATAAAGCTCCATTCCTCCCCGCACGATCGTGACCAGCGCGCCGGAATCCGCGATCGATTGTTGCAAAATTTCCACTGCGGGAGCTATCGTGCCATCCGCGCGAGGTTGCCAGAGCTGCTCGGTCGTGATGATTTGCGTGACGGAAAACCGCCGCAATAGTTCCGGCACGCCGTTATAATGATCGGTGTCCGCGTGGGAAATGATGACCGCATCCAACCGCCGCACGCCTCGGCTGCGCAGGACCCCCTCGACGGAGCGTTGCGCCTGGATTGGCGCGCCGATTCGGCCGCAATCGTACAACAGCGTCCGTCCGTCGGGATACTCAATAATCGTTCCCCCGCCATGCCCCACCGCGACAAAAGTCACCCGCAACCCAGGCTCGCGCTCTCGTCGCCAGAGTGCTTCTCCCCAGCCCGCCGCGCAGTACACTATTAGGCACGCCCCGGCCCACTTCCATCCCACCCAATAGCGGAACGCCGCCCACAGCGCCAATAGCGTATAAAAGCCAATCAACCACGCGTCGCTGGGACCGCTGGTCCAAAAGTGGCTGCCGGGGGTCCGCGCGGCCAGATGGACCGTGTGGCTAATGATGCCCAGCGCGGTGTCGCTGAGCCAGCCAAACAAACTGGCCAGCCACGGCGCCCACCAGCCAGTGGCGAGCACTAAAAATCCGCAGATCATCGCGACCGACACAACCAGGCTGAGCGCGAGGTTCAAAAACAATCCCGCGGGTGAGACCAAGTAAAACCGGCTCATTGTCAGGGGCAGGGTCACCAGCCAAATCAGCACGCCGCTGATGATCCCAAACAGCAGCCACAGGCCCAGCCGCATCCCCCAACGTTCCAGCGGAGATCTGAGCCGCAGCACCAACCGCTCTAAAGCCGAATATTGCGTCGGCCCCGACCACACATCCGCCAGCCAACAAAGCACCCCCATCGACAAAAAAGATAATTGCGGCCCGGTGCGGAATAAATCGTTGGGGTTGAGCAGCAACACAATCATCGCCGCCAAGCCCAGCGAATTAAACGCCAACCCCGGTCGGCCAATCAATAACGATAAACAGACTATCCAGACCAGCACGGTGGCCCTTAGCGCGGGGGGTTCACTATCGGTCATCAGCGTGTACAACATCGTCAACGCCGCCACCAGGAAGAGTGCCCATCCCCGCGGCAGCCATCCGATCCGCAATCCCCAAAACAGCCCCCAGGCCAACAAACCCACGTGCAAGCCGGAAATGGACAGAATATGGATTGTGCCGGTTACCAAAAATTCCTCGGTTTGTTCCTGGGGGAGGAGTTCGCGGCTGCCCAGCAGAACCGCGCTGGCCAGTCCGGCCTGCTCGTGCGACAGATGTTCCCACAGTAGTTGATTGCCAAATTGTCGCATCCGCGCCAGCCAGGTGGTGGGCCAGTACCACTGCGCCCGCTTGCGAATGGTGATCCCCCCTAACATGTCGCTTTTGATCCGGCAAAGCTGCCAATCCCCGCGCGCATGCGCGGCAAAATCAAATTCCCCCGGATTCAGGGGAGGCGCGATCGCCTCGATGAATCCCAAGATGCGGACCTGATCCCCCGGCTCCAACTGGCTAAGCAAGGTTTGATACCTGGTAATGGCCGCGTTATCCGGGGAAGCGTCTGGCAGGCGAAAATCGAGCTGGGTTTCGACTTGGCAAATGGCCCGGCCCGAGGCCTCGCGCATGGAAAGTCCATCGCGCAGGGCAATGGCCGATATTTCAAAGCGGGTGCGCGTGCTGGCCGCGGCGGGGGCCAGGGGGTTTTTGAGTCCCGGAGGGGCCACGCGGGGCGCGGTCAAAATTTCCGCCTCGAGCACAATCGGCTGCGACAGTTCGGTCGCGTACAAGCCGATCTCGGTCGCGGGATAGACGCGCCAGCATTGGATTTGCCAGGCGCCGCCGGCGGCCGCAATCGAGCATAACAGCGCCCCCGAGCCAAACGTAACCCAGCCAATCTTGCGGATAAAAAAGGAAACCACCGCCAGCGCCGCGGCCGCGGTCCACCACGCCCAATAGTCGCCTCCCAGCGCGCGGCTGGCGGCGATACCCAGGATGAATACGGTGGCCACCAAGACCAACGGCTGAGCGCGGGGCGGGCGGCGCAAACGGGCTAAAAGTTCGCGCCACCACCAGACCCAGGGATTGCCAGAGGATTCAGCCGTGGCTGGTTCGAGCTGGTCCCCGATCCCCATGTTTCAGTATCCGCGCCTAGGTGAATTGCCGCTACCGCCGCTAAGCAGCCGCTTGCCTGAAAGATGTAAAAAAGCCAATATTAAATGGGCCGAGCCGCCAGTTGTCGCCACACGTTTTGCAGGATGCGTCCCGCCGCCGCGGTATCCTCCGCGGTCACATCCAAATGCGTCACCGCCCGAATCATTTGCGGCCCCAAGGAGAGCACTAATAACCCCTGTTCGCCGCACAATCGTGAGATCTCCGCCCCCGTGGCTAACACGGGGTCAATCTCAAATATCACAATATTTGTCTCCACCCGCGGTGGATGCAAACGGCACCCCGGCAACGTGGCGACTATCTCCGCCAGTTGCCGCGCATGCTCATGATCCTGGGCCAGACGGTCGATATGGTGTTCGAGCGCGTACGTCGCGGCGGCGGCCAGCACGCCCGCCTGGCGCATCGCCCCGCCAAATAGCTTGCGGTGCCGCCGGGCTTGCTTGATCAAATCCCGTGGGCCAGCCAGCGCGGAACCGACCGGACAGCCCAGCCCCTTGCTAAAGCAAATACTGACAGTGTCAAAATGGCTAGCCCAATCACGCGCGGAAATGCCGCTGGCGACGACCGCGTTAAAAAGCCTGGCCCCATCTAAATGCGTGGCCAGGCCATTTTGGCGCGCCCAGGCGACGCAATCGGTCAGCGCCACCAGCGGCCAAACCTTTCCGCCGCCGCGATTGTGGGTGTTTTCCAGACTGAGCAGCCGCGTGCGGACGCAATGGTCGTTTTCGGGGCGGACCAGGCCAGTTAACTGAGCCGGATGAAGGACGCCGTATTCGCCGGGAAGCGTGCGGATGGCCAGCCCGCTCAGTTGGGCGTAGGCCCCTTGCTCATAATTGTAAATATGGCAACCGCTATCACAAATAAACTCATCCCCCGGTTGGCAGTGCAGTCGCAGGCCAATTTGGTTGGACATGGTCCCCGACGGCATAAAGAGCGCGGCTTCCTTGCCCAAAATGTCCGCCACCCGAGCTTGCAATTCATGCAAACTGGGATCGTCGTCAAAGACATCGTCGCCGACCCGCGCGGCGGACATGGCGGCCAGCATCCCCGGCGTGGGCCGGGTGACCGTGTCGCTGCGAAAATCGAGGGGGCGGGTCATTGTGTTGTAGGTTCCGTCCGCCGGACGGGACTGACGGGAGATGGGGGATGTGGCATGAGCATCTTGCCCATGAGAGACAGGGGACGGAAGGGGTGCGAGGGGGGCAGGGTGGTAGCTTGGGCTTTAGCTCGTAGCAGAGTGAGGGGAGTAACTTGTGGTTTTCAATTCGTAATTTGTAATTCGTAATTCACCATTAAGATACCCCGCTGGTAGTCCGTGACACAAGGATTTTGTCGTTCCAGAGTGAACATTTTTTCGGGGGAGAGTGCTCTTTATGGTAAACCACGACTCCGCCTGTAAATTTCAGCAAACTTGCATTAAAATGTGCCCAAAGCACGGACTTGCCGATTGTTTATCCTTATCGCAATTTACCAGCGGACTGACGTCCGCCGCTCGCCACATTCCTCCCGTCTCTCACCCCCGACCCCTCTCCCCTGCCTCACTAACTCCCGCCTCCCGTACCTACATACCAAATCCCGTCAGGCGGACGGGACCTACTACCTTACCCCTAGCCCCTCCCACACATGCCCCTCAACAAATATTCCGCCCGGATCACCCAACCCAAGTCCCAGGGAGCATCACAGGCCATGCTGTACGGCACCGGCCTACAACCCGCTGATATGGACAAGGCGCAGGTCGGCATCGCCAGCATGTGGTACGACGGAAACACCTGCAACATGCACCTGAATCAACTGGCCGATGAGGTCAAAGTTGGCGTGCAGGCCGCGGGCATGGTCGGGATGCGGTTTAACACGATCGGCGTGAGCGATGGTATTTCCATGGGGACCGAGGGGATGAGCTTTTCCCTGCAGTCGCGCGATCTAATCGCCGATTCGATCGAAACCGTCATGGGTGCCCAGTGGTACGATGCCCTGGTGGCGATCCCCGGTTGTGATAAGAACATGCCCGGTTGTGTGATGGCGATGGGCCGGCTGAACCGTCCGGCGATCATGCTCTATGGCGGCACAATCAAGCCCGGCTATACGGGGGATACGCCGCTGGACGTGGTGAGCGCGTTTCAGTGCTTTGGCGAGTGGCTGGCCGGACGCATTAGCGAGGAAAAACGCCAAGAGATCGTTCGCTGTAGTATTCCCGGCGCGGGGGCCTGCGGCGGCATGTACACCGCCAACACCATGGCCAGCGCGATCGAGGCCCTGGGCATGTCGCTCCCCTATAGCAGTTCCACGCCGGCGGTTGATCCGCTCAAGCGGGACGAATGCCGGCGAGCGGGGGCCGCCATCAAAAAACTGCTGGAACTGGACCTCAAGCCGCGCGACATCATGACCCGCGCCGCGTTTGAAAACGCCATGGTCGTGGTCATGGCGACCGGTGGCTCCACGAATGCGGTATTGCACCTCATCGCCATGGCCAAAAGCGTGGATGTCCCCCTGACGATTGACGATTTCCAACGCGTCAGCGACCGCATCCCCTATTTGTGCGATCTCAAGCCCAGCGGCAAGTATGTCTTTGAGGATTTGCACAAGGTGGGTGGCGTCCCCGCGCTCATGAAATACTTGTTGGCCCAGGGTCTGTTGGACGGCTCGTGTATGACCTGCACGGGAGTGACGATGGCCGAAAATCTGCGCGCGGTGCCGGATTTGTCCGCGGGACAGACCGTGGTGCACCCGCTGGAAAATCCGATCAAGCCGACGGGGCATATCCGCATCCTGCGCGGCAACCTAGCCCCCGGCGGCGCGGTGGCCAAAATTACCGGCAAAGAGGGGCTAACTTTTACCGGCACGGCCCGCGTGTACGATAGCGAAGAAGCGATGCTGGCGGGGCTGGAAAACAACGAAATCGTCAAAGGGGATGTCATTATTATCCGCTATGAAGGCCCCAAGGGGGGGCCTGGCATGCCGGAAATGCTCACACCCACGAGCGCGATCATGGGCGCGGGGTTGGGGGCGGATGTGGCACTGGTGACGGATGGGCGGTTTAGCGGCGGTTCGCACGGTTTTTTGATTGGGCATGTCACACCGGAAGCGCAAGAGGGGGGGCCAATTGCGCTGGTGCGGACGGGGGACCGGATCACGATTGACGCGGCGGCGAACACGATGGACGTGGAACTAGGGGACGCGCGGAAGACCGAGCAGGAACTGGCCGCCCGCCGCGCGGCGTGGAAGGCCCCGCCGCTGAAGGCGACCCGCGGCACGCTGTATAAATATATCAAGAATGTGCAAAACGCGAGCGCAGGTTGCGTGACGGATGAATGAATGTAGTAGGCACGGTCCCCGTGCCGTCTTGCATCGTACTAGGCACGATTTTCTTGCCGTTAACTGACGAAAATGACAATCACACGACGGCTGCGGGACGCAGCCTGCTATTTTTACGTAGCAGGCACGGTCCCCGTGCCGTCTTGCATAGTACTAGGCACAATTTCCTTGCCGTTTACTGACGAAAATTACAATCACACGACGGCTGTGGGACGCAGCCTGCTACTTTTTACGTAGCAGACATCGTCCGGATGCCGTTCGGTATTGTTTTCAGTTACATTTTTTGAGCCATCATCGAGCTGGGGCTAAGGCAGTCCATGTGCCGTTTGAGTGATTTTTGGCCTAAAATCACGCATAGCCAATTTGCGGCGGTGGGTAGCCTACCAAATTGAGAAAATTTCCTTGCATCCCGCCGCGTCGCGCGGTATGGTAATTTTGCTTTTCTGACTGGCGTTTCTCCGTCGCCGGTTTTGTTTGTGGAGTTGATCGGCGTTGGGTTGGGGCGATTCTTTCCTTTCTCGGAACAGTCAGGAGAAGTTATGCGCACGCGTTCTTGGACAATGATGGCGGCGGTCGCGGTGATTCTATGCGGGTTGGCGGTCAACTTTTGGCCGCAAGGGCTGGCCGTTGGGCAGAGCCAAGCAGTGGAACAGGGCCAAGCAGTAGAGCAGGGGGGTCTTACGCCACCGGCGGGGACATTTTCCCCGGCGGGGAGCGATCCGTTTGGCTCGCCGGGTGGTTTGCCACAACAACCCACGGCACAACAACCGGCAGTACAACCCGCTGCGCCGCAGCCCCCCGCCGTCCCGCCGCAACTAGTGGATGGGATCGGCTTTGTCGGGGTCAAGCCGCAGGATAGCCCCGATTGGGCGGAACTGACCGACGAGGAAAAAATCGAACGAGTGCTGGACGCGCGGGTGGTCGTGGAGTGGCAGGAACTGCCGCTGTGGGAAATAGGCGTCATCCTCACCCAAGCGACCGGCGTCAATGTATTGCCGGACAAGAAAGCCCTGGCGGATGAAAGTTACGAATTGGATAAGCCGCTCTCCATCACGATCCGCCATCCGCTGCCTCTCAGGCAGGTGCTGGCGGATTTATTGGCCGAGCACGATTTGGCGTTTGTTATCAAGCATGGCATGGTGAAACTAACAACTCTTAATTCCGCCACAAATCACCTCATCACAAAAGTGTATCTAGTTCATGATTTGATAAACCATCCATCTCCTGACAATCCCTATGACCATGACGAAATCATCGAACTTATCACCAACACGATCCGCCCGGATGTCTGGAAAGAAAATGGCGGCCAAGGCAATCTTGGTCCGCATGAAAATTCCGACAGTTTGGTGGTTTCCACACAGGAGCACGTCCACCGCGACATAGCCGAACTCCTAGAGGAACTTCGCGCAAAACAGGCGGAGTTGAAAGCCGACGGCAAAACCACCCAAGCGCCCCCCATCGATCCCAATACCCCCGTGCAACGCATCTATGAATTAAATTTGATTGAAATCAAAGATTCGGGCATGGTGGCCGACCGCATGATTGCGATTGCCGAAAATCTGAAGAAAGTTGTGGCTCCCGCGTCTTGGGAGTTTGCCGATAACCGACTGCATATTATTGAACGGTCGCTTGTGATCCAGCAAACCCCCGCGATCCACGAGAAAATCAAAAAGCTCCTGAGTGAGTTAAAATTAACTCCCCATAGTGTTCCAACCTACCCGAACTCAGCTTATCAGTATCAAGATTTTAATTTTAGCGGTAAATAATTCACGAGTCGGGCGCTCAACTACTCCGCGCAACGAAGGCGGTATTTTTAACACACCCGAACCGACGTCCGTTAACAAGTGAGCAATCCTCGTCTGGACCAACCGCATGCCCTGCAGCAAATTAGCCGCTGGGCTCTAGCCCCGGTTGTACAACGGCAAAATCCATTCCAACCGCCACTTGCGCGGGTCGGCTGAATACCCACCGCACTTTATGTTAAATCAGCCGTCATGCGCTAACCTCGGTTGTATGCGGGAATTACGAATGAAAAATTAAGAGATGCATTCGGCCATTCCGCTTTCTTCATTCCTACTTCTCATTTCCCCCACGGGGGGCTTGGCGCGTCCCGCGCACCTCCGCTCCCCCGCACCCCGCAACCAGTTTTTCCCACCCCTGCCAGGCCTGATTCGGCAACAGAGTTGCCTCCTACAAATTAACGTCGCTTGACCGATCATCATCCGAAGAGGCATCCACCTGATTCGGCAACAGAGTTACCTCCTACAGATTAACACCGTTCCTCGTTCCCGCCCGGCGGGCTGGACCTACCCCATTCCCGTCCGGCAGACGGGATCTACAATGCGTTCCCGTCCGGCGGACGGGATCTACTTTAGCTCCCGAATCCGGATATTCCGGAATCGCATTTCGCTGCCGTGCGTTTGCAGTTGGATCGGACCGGTTTTGGCCAGCGGTTTGCCCCGTTCGTAGTAATTGTCCATCGTCGCGTTATCGACTACTAGCTTGTCGTTCAGATACACCGTGACATGCTCGCCGGTCATTTTGATCCGCATGGTGTTCCATTCGCCGATCGGGTTGTCCGCCTTGACCAGCGGAAATTTGCCATTCTGGACATCGCTATTGTTCCATAGCGCCCCCGAGCCTTTGTCGGCCCCGTTGGTCCGCTCGTTGGCGTTCCCCGGATCCCAAATTTGCACTTGCGGATACCCCCGCAGGTAAATACCGCTATCCCCCCCCGCGGCCATCATTTTCCATTCCAGTTCCAGTTCAAAATCGCCATAGTCTTTTTCCGTGGTCAGATACACCCCGTGGCCATCATTGACGATCTCGTCATTTTCCACCTTCCAGTGCTGCATCTTGTCAGCATTGGCCGACTTCTGCGCGGCGGCCCGTTGGGCCGGGTCCATTGCCTGCCATTCCAGCGGGTTCACCATCCCCTGCCCCCGCCAGCCCTGCAGGTCCTTGCCATTAAAGAGCACCACCCACTCCGGCTCGGCGGCGGTGGCGGCCGAGGGGGCCCAGCCCAGCGGGCTAAATAAACCGGTGAGGCACGGAGGGACGATCATCAGCATCATCCCCAGAACAAGCGTTTTTGCAGCCGACATTGGTTTTCTCCCGTTGGGCGTAATAATTGTGGGTTTCCGGACATAAAGGGCCGTTGCCGAGGTTCTCTTGGCCAGCCCCGGCTGCGTACCAGTTCGCCGTGAAGGCCGTTTTCCTGTTTTTTGGCGACCCGGCAACGCCGTATCTTAAAATGTCACCCCGCCGATCGCAAATCAATTTTTTACCATCCCAATGGGGAAAATTTGCTATTAAGGGGGCATTTTAGGAAAAGGTCGGAACAAAAAAGTTTGCCCGGCGTCAAATTTTTTGGCCTTATAGGGCAAGATGGGGCCTCCTAGAGCGAAAAATTTGCCGAAAAAGCCGAAGGAGGGCTCTACCTTGTCAAAATTTGCCCCCCTGCTTATCCCGCTTTGTGCAAACTCTTTACCAAGAAGTTACACTAGTATGGTGGTATTTTCGTTCACCCCATGAGACGATTAATTCCTGCCTCTGTTATTGCATAGAAACCTAAGGTGCGGCATGAAACGCGTTTTTCGCATGACTCAGTTGGATGGTTTATCACTTTCGCTGGCTGCGGCCGTGCTCTTGGGCTGTTGGCAGGCGGTAACCCTGCACGCCCAGGTGGCGGAACTTCAGGTCATCCAGGTGCAGGCCGCGCCGGCGGATGCGCCGCTGCCTCCTCCCCTCGCTGGGCCAGGTGACCCAGTTGTGGGCCCCCCGACAGACGCAGTGCCCGCGGAAACGCCCGGTGAACATGCCCCGGACAATTCCGCCGAAAAGCCCTCCTCTGAAAATAATCAAGAAACCGAACCAGAGCCAATGCCGGCGATCATGACGCCGCCGCAAGATCCAGACGTTATCAAATTGAGCCTGATGGACGGCTCGATTCTCACGGGCAAGCTGGCATTAAAGGAATTGATCGTAGAGACCCAATACGGCCAGCTCAATGTCCCCGTGACCAATATTCGCAGCTTTACGCCGGGTCTTTCCAGCCATCCCGCCCTGGGCAAGCAAGTGGCAACCTGGATTGCGGATTTAGGCTCGGCAAATTTTAACGATCGCGAGAAAGCCCAAAAAGGCCTGTCCAAGCTGGGGCCCAGTATTCGCCAAGAACTGGAAAAATACCAGGCGGATAGCGACACCGAGCGCAAGAACCGCGTGTTGGCGCTCTTGTCCGAATTTGACGAACTGGCCGAGGCGGATGCCATGCTGGGGGCACAAGATGCCGCGTGGAACGTCCAGCAGCGCGACGTGATCGAAACGGTGGACTTTACCATCGTGGGCAAGATCGTCCCGCAGTCCTTTGCCGTGACCAGTCAATATGGCAATCTGACGATCCAACTAAGCGACATTCGCAAGGCCCACCGCGAGCAAGTCCGCAAAGAAGACATTCGCCAGAACCTCTCGATTGACGCGTCGCACTTTGCCCTTAAAAATCCCCTTAGTACACCGATCAAGCTGGAGCGCGGGGATCAGGTCTTTATCACCGCCGAGGGGACCTTGCACATGCAACCGTGGGGAAACGGGGCCAGCTCCAATCCCGATGGCAACCAAAATTACGGTTGGTTCATGGGGAATCAGATTCCCATGGCGGCACTCGTGGGCCGGGTAGGAAATAGCGACCAATTTGTCAAATTTGGCAGCAAGCACAACTTTACCGCGGAAAAGGCGGGCGTTTTGCAACTGGCCATCGGCATGCAAAACGACTATCAGGAAAGCCAATTCCCCGGCAAATATAACGTGAAGATCCGCGTGGTGAAGAAGCAGTAGTATGGGAGTTTGGAGTAGTGGAGAACTAGAGTAATGGAGAAAAAGCATACTCCATTCCTCCAAACTCCACTCCTCCACCTAGTGCCGCAGCTTCTTATACTTAAACCGATGCGGTTCATCGGCGGCCATTCCCAGGCGTTCCTTGCGCTGGGTCTCGTAAGCGTCAAAGTTGCCGTCGCACACATGGACATAACCGTCCCCTTCAAAGGCGATGATGTGCGTCGCCAGGCGGTCGAGAAACCACCGGTCGTGGCTGATGACAACCACGCAGCCGGCAAAGTTTTGAATCGCTTCCTCCAGCGCGCGGAGGGTGTCCACGTCCAGGTCGTTGGTCGGTTCGTCCAGTAACAGCAAATTGCAACCCCGTCGCAGCAGCTTGGCCAGGTGGACGCGGTTGCGCTCCCCGCCGCTCAGGTTGCCGACCTTTTTTTGCTGATCCTGGCCGGTAAAGTTGAACCGGGCCAGGTACGCGCGGGAGTTGATCTTACGCCCCCCCATTTCCAGCATGTCCAGCCCGCCGCTGACCTCTTCCCAAACGTTTTTATCTGGGTCGAGGGCGTCGCGATTTTGGTCCACATAACCGATCTCGACGGAATCGCCCACGCGAAATTCGCCGCTGTCGGGCTTTTCCTGGCCGGTGATCATTTTAAAGAGCGTCGTCTTGCCCGCGCCATTGGGACCGATAATACCCACAATGCCGCCGGGAGGCAGCCGGAACGAAAGATTCTCGATCAGCACATTATCGTCAAAGGATTTGCTGATATTTTTCGCTTCGACGACGAGCGTGCCGAGCGGCTTGCCCGGGGGGATTTGAATTTCAAATTCCTGGTCGCGATCCTCAAACTTTTCAGCGGCCATTTTTTCGTAGGCGCTGATGCGGGCCTTGCTCTTTGCCTGGCGGGCCTTGGGAGAGCTGCGAATCCATTCCAACTCGCGCTCCAGGGTCTTTTGCCGGGCGGCGCTCGCTTTTTCCTCTTGGGCCAGGCGTTTTTGCTTTTGTTCCAGCCAACTGCTGTAGTTCCCTTCCCAGGGGATACCGCGGCCGCGGTCGATTTCCAGGATCCATTTGGCCACATTGTCCAGAAAATAGCGATCGTGCGTCACGGCGACGACCGTGCCCGGGTATTCGGCCAAGTGGTGCTCCAGCCAGAGGATGCTTTCGGCGTCGAGGTGGTTGGTCGGTTCGTCCAAGAGCAACAGGTCAGGCCGTTCGAGCAGGATTTTGCACAGGGCCACGCGCCGCCGCTCGCCGCCGCTCAGCTTGGACACATCCGCGTCACCGGGGGGAAGGTTCATCGCGTCCATCGCTATTTCCACCGTCCGGTCGAGTTCCCAGGCGTTGTGGAACTCAATTTGATCCAGCACACGGGCCTGCTCATTGAGCAGTTTTTCCATCGCGTCAGGTTCCAGCGGCTCGCCCAATTGGGCGTTGATTTCGTCATAGCGGCGCAGGATGGCGCGGACGGTTTCGACCCCTTCCTGGACATTGCCAAAGACGTCCTTGTCGGGATTGAGGCGGGGTTCTTGCGGCAGGTAGCCGCGGGTAAAGCCATCCGTCAGGCGGGATTCACCGTCAAAGTCCTGGTCCCAACCCGCCATGATTCGTAAAAGCGTGCTTTTACCAGAGCCATTTCGTCCCAGCACGCCAATCTTGGCACCCGGATAAAACGACAGCCAGACATTTTTTAGGATTTCTTTTTGGCCATGCTTTTTGACCAAATCGCACAATTGATAAATATATTGGGTGGACATAAGGGGGCACTTGGCGAAAGGGGGTAATCCCATCCGCCGGACGGGACAGGAGTTGCGGGAAGGACGTGATAGGGTCTTATAGCGAAGGTACGTAATTTTAGCCAAAGTAGCAGGGGACTGGCGAGGGGGCGGGAGCGAGGTGTACAGGAAGAGGCGGGAAATAGCGTCAACCCCTCACGCGGGGTGGAGGGCGACTTTCCCCTTGCCAGACGCCCCGTTGCTACCCCACAATACTATTCTGCATCCCACTTATACAAAACTTCCCGGCGAACGGAGTCAGTCTGATGCCCTTCCGCGATCAATCCTTACAATCCACAAGTTCATGGGTGGTGTGGGAATCATGCCTGCCACGATTATCCACCCCGTGGTTCTCTCGTCTGACTCAGGCTGGGCTTTTGTGCCTATGGGCCATGTACCCGCTTGCGCTTTCCGCACAAAGAACTGGCCCAGCGACAGCAAAAACCGCCAAGCCCACTCCTTTAGCAAACCAAGCCCCCATGAATCTGCCCACGCCCACCGCCACCGGCCCCGCCACGGGATTGATTCCCCGCGCGGTTTTGTTTGGCAATCCTGACAAGGCCGCCGCCCGCATCAGTCCCGATGGCAAACGGCTGAGTTTTTTAGCCCCGGTGGATAATGTGCTAAACATCTGGGTGGGGCCGATTGACGATCCCGACGCGGCCAAACCGGTGACACAGGATAAAAAGCGGGGGATTCGCTCGTACTTTTGGGCCTTTACCAATGAACATTTGCTGTACACGCAGGACGCTGACGGCAATGAGGACTGGAACGTCTACGTGGTGGACCTAAAAACGGGCAAAACCACGAACTTGACCCCCATTAAGGGGGTGCGGGCGGAAATTCAGGAAGTCAGTTATAAGTTTCCCAACGAAATCTTGATCGGGTTGAACCAGCGCGATCCGCAATACCATGATTTGTACCGGCTGAATATTCTTACCGGCGAGAAAACACTCATACAAGAAAACCCCGACTTTGCGGGTTTTCTTACCGATGAGGATTATCGCGTGCGCTTTGCCAGCAAGCTGACGCCCGATGGCGGATCGCTCTTGTTTGAGCCGGATGGCCAAGGGGGCTGGAAAGACTTTATGAAAGTCGGGATGGAGGACGTGATGACCACTTCTCCCGCCGGTTTTGACAAGACTGGCAAAATTATGTACCTCATTGACAGCCGGGGGCGGGATACCGGCGCGCTCAAGACCGTGGACCTAAAAACGGGCAAGGAAACCCTGGTAGCGGAGGATCCCCGCTGCGACACCGGCGGCATCATGGCCCACCCGACGGAAAACACGATCCAAGGGGTTTCGTTTACCTATGATCGGACGATTTGGAAGTTTTTTGACAAGGCCGTGGAAGCGGACTTTGCCGTATTGCGTAAAGTGGCCAATGGCGAAATCACCGTCAGCAGCCGGACGCTGGATGATAAAGTTTGGATCGTGGCGTTTCTCATGGATAATGGGCCGGTACGCTATTATGTGTATGACCGCGCGACACAAACGGCCCGGTTTTTATTTACCAACCGCAAAGCGCTCGAGGGACTCCCCCTGCAGCCGATGCAATCGCACGTGATCAAGTCGCGCGACGGCCTGAGCCTGGTCAGTTACCTGACCCTTCCCCCTGGCAGTGACGCCGACCAGGACGGCATTCCTGATAAACCGGTCCCCATGATCTTAAATGTGCATGGCGGTCCCTGGGCCCGCGATGGCTGGGGATTTGACCCCGAACACCAACTGCTGGCCAATCGCGGTTACGCGGTGCTGAGCGTCAACTTTCGCGGCTCGACCGGCTTTGGCAAGGGGTTTGGCAATGCCGGAAATAAGGAATGGGCGGCTAAAATGCACGACGACCTGCTGGACGCCGTCGATTGGGCGGTGGAGAGAAAAGTCGCCGATCAGGATAAAGTGTGCATCATGGGGGGGAGCTATGGGGGCTACGCCACACTGGTAGGGTTGACCTTTACTCCCGAGAAATTTGCCTGCGGCGTGGATATTGTCGGTCCGTCCAACATTGTCACCCTGCTCAACACCATTCCTCCTTATTGGGCGTCGGGGTTGCAAATGTTCAAGGACCGCGTCGGGGACCACACCACCGACGAAGGGAAAAAGTTTTTGGAATCGCGCTCGCCGCTGAACTTTGTCGAGCGGATCAAACGTCCGCTGCTGATCGCGCAAGGGGCCAACGACCCGCGCGTCAAACAAAGCGAAGCGGATCAAATAGTGAACGCCATGACCAAAAAACACATCCCCGTGACGTATGTGTTGTTTCCCGATGAGGGGCACGGCTTTGCCCGGCCCAACAACAGTCTGGCGTTCAATGCCGTGACCGAGGCTTTCTTGGCCGTCCACCTCGGGGGCCGGTTCGAGGCGATCGGCGACGCTTTTGCCGGTTCGACGATCCAGGTTCCCACCGGCGCGGCGGCGGTTCCAGGTCTAGTCCAGGCATTGGAACAGCAGAAACAGCAACCCGCGGCGGACTTGCCGGAACCAAAGTAATTACGAATTAAAAAATTACTAATTACTATTGGGGTATCTCAAATTTGAGATCTGAAATTTGAGATCTGAAATCTAAAATCCCAATTACATCGCCGTCCAAGTTGAACTTGCTATTCCACACCCCTCTTTCTTGAACTTCTTTTTCATTCGCTTTAATTGTGATTTCCCGCCACTCCACTGTCGGTCCGTATGCGGTCGGTCCCCAGGAGCGGTTGTTGCTCATTGCCGGTCCTTGCGTGATCGAAAGCCGCGAACTTTGCTTGGACATTGCCCGGCGGTTGCGGGACATCTGCGCATCCTTGCCGATCAATCTGGTCTTTAAGGCCTCCTTTGACAAAGCCAACCGTTCCAGCGGCGGGTCGTATCGGGGGGTCGGTCTGGCCGCAGGGCTAGATGTCCTGGCCGCGGTGCGAGACGCCACCGGCCTGCCGGTAACGACCGACATTCACGAATCCGACCAGGCCGCTCCGGCGGCCGCGGTCTGCGATCTGCTGCAAATTCCCGCGTTTCTCTGCCGCCAAACAGACTTGCTGGTCGCCGCCGCCGCAACCGGCAAGGCCGTCAACGTCAAAAAAGGGCAGTTCGTTGCCCCCTGGGACATGAAAAATGTCGTTGCCAAACTGCACAACGCGGGCTGTCAAAACGTAATGCTATGTGAACGGGGAACGTTTTTTGGTTATGGGCGGCTGGTGAATGACTTTCGCTCCTTGCCCGAGATGCAATCCTTTGGCGTGCCGGTGGTGTTTGACGCCACCCACAGCGTCCAGGAACCCGGGGGCCTGGGGAATGCCACCGGCGGCAACCGGGAAATGGTCGAGCCGCTCGCCCGCGCTGCCCTGGCCATTGGCGTCGAGGGGCTATTCCTGGAGACGCATCCCGATCCCGACCGTTCCCCCAGCGATGGGCCCAACATGGTGCCGCTGGATCAATTGCCGGCAGTTTTAAACCGCTTATTACGCTTTCGCGAGGCGGAATGGGAATGCCGCGGCACGCAAGCTAAATCTTCATGAAAACCTGAATATATATGTCCCCCATCCGCGCTCTGAACACTATCTTGCGATTCCCCCTTAACTGGCGGGAGATGGCCTTCGCCGGCGGTTCCTGTTCGACCTTATTCCATCCCTGGATTTGGGGGGGTGTTTTGTTTCTGGGCTGTTTTCTCCTCTCGGGTTGCACCTCTCGCCCATCAAACACCCCGTCAAAAACGATTTCTCAGCGTTCGGTCGCCCAGGACCGCCAGCAGGTGATATTAAGCCTGGTCGAAACGGTGGGAAATTGGCATTTGGCGCTGGACACTGAAAATCAGCGCAAGCTTGTGCTTGACCGGTTGAATGAATGGGCGAGCGCGTCCACCAACCAACCCAAAAGCATCAACTGGGAACCTTCGGCATTGGCGGCAAGGCTGCCTATCAACCTGCGGCAGCTACCCAGCATGGCCGATTTGGGGACCGCGCGTTTTACCAAGCCCGACGTGGATGCCATGCGCGAGGCGACTTGGCTAAATTCCATTTCCCGGCGAATTGCCGAAGCACCATTGTCAAGGCAGCCGGCCGCGACGGCGGACGAATCATCCGCTCCGCGCGAACGCCAGGTAAAATTGGCAACGGCGCTTTTTGACTGGACGATTCGCCAAATCGCCCTGATAGAACCAGAATGGCAAGCGCAAAACGCGTCCCCACTGGCCCGGTGGCGGGCGCAAAACGAAATTCCCCTGGACCGGCCGCAGATATTGTATACTCCCTACGAAACCGTCCTGGATGGACGGGGAACCGCCCTCATGCGCGCGGCGGTCTTTTTGGGTTTGGCCCGGCAAGCCGAATTAGACGCCGTGTTAATCGGCCTGCCCGACGAGCAAATCCTGGGACGGGTGCGCCCTTGGCTGATTGGCGTGCTAGTCTCAGGAGATTCCTCCCCACAGGCAGACAACGCACAAACAGCCGCCTCTACCGCTGACGCCACTGGCGCGGCCGCCGGTCAAACCACACCCGGCCAGGCATCCGCGCCGCTGGATGTCATTTTATTTGATCCGCTGTTGGGATTGCCGTTAACCGCCGCCAATGAAAAATATATTACTCTGGCGGAATTGCAAAAAGATCCCGCCCTGTTGCAATCCTGGAATATCGGCGACTTCACCTATCCCGCGCCGACGGCGGAACAACTGGCCCAGGTGGTGGCGCTGATCGACGCCCCCCCCGCGACGCTTACTCGGCGAATGCGCCAGTTGCAGGCGGATTTTCCCGAGCGGTTGCGGCGAATTTTAGCCGTGGACACGGCGCGGCTAGCCGATGCAACTCGCCAGGCGGGAATCGAGCGGGTGGAATTGTGGTGGCAGCCCTTGTTAGTGGCGGCGGCCCGCCAGCAACGAGATCCCCGGTTGCTCAACGCCATGGGCGTCGCGCTCGAGGGATTTGAGGCCAGCATCCCCGAACCAGACGAAGACGAAAAAAACCGTCGGCGGGCCGAGGATTTTTCGGATTGGGAAAGAATGGAAATCCTCAACAATCTCGACCCCGTCACTGGCGAGTACAAAGGAAGCGCCCGTCCGCAAAAGACTAAAAAATCGGTCAAGCTGCTGCAGCGGGGGCGACTGCTGCAATTACGCGGCGAATATTTAGGCAGCGGGAGCTTGACGGCCCAGGTCGCCGACACCCCCCATTCGGCCGAGAGCGACTATTTAACCGACCGCGGAGCGATCTTTTGGCTGCAACTCGCGCTATTGCCGCAAGAACTGGAACAGCAATTATTATTGGACCAGCAGCAATTGGGCTATTATGAATTGCGTCGCGACATGAATCTGCGCGCGACGCTGTGGCTGGGGTTAATCCAGGCCGACCGGCGGGAATACGCCGCGGCGGTCCGTTATCTGGCCGAAAACCAACAGCGCAGTTGGCTCAACTGGCGCGGCTCGGCGACTTACAATTTTGCCCGCGCGCACGCCGCGTGGGCGGAAAGCCTGCTGACAACGGAGGCTAGCGACCGTGACCACCAAGCGGCGATTGAACACTACCGGGCGGCAATAACGGCATTGCAAGGAGACAAGTCGGCCCAGCGGGAGGGAAATATGCTATTAGCACGGAAGTATGGCGAGCGGGTGAAAGCACTCGAATCGGGCGAAGGGTTGGGCAGCGAGTAGGGGAGAACCCTCACCCCGGCCCTCTCCCGATGGAGAATTATTTCAAAAGGGAAGCCCGCGCTCGGGAGAGGGAGGAACACAAACCCTTCTCCCCCTGGGAGAAGGTGGCGAAGAATGAGCCGGATGAGGGGACGGGGGAAGTGTGAAGTACGAATGCAGAATGGAATATAAAGAATTTGCCGCGAAGCGGTAATGGATCATAGCCGTGGGTGTCAACCCACGGTTCGGAAATCCCCAGCAACACAGAGCCGCGTAGTGGCGAAGTTGTATTTGGTGGCGTTCAAATGCCGCCACGAGAATAGACTGACGCCGCCGCTGCGCGGCTAGGCATCAAATCCATTGCGCGACCGGGGGTTTGCACCCCCGGCTAGAATCCTGCCGCCACTACGCGGCTGGGTTTACTTCATGAAGGATGTTCTCTCACTAACCACTCCCCACCATCCACTCCCCACTATCTCCAGACCAGCGGCGCGAGCAACATCAACAGCCCTTCAATCTGCTCGTCCGTCCCCACGGTGATCCGCAGCCCATCACCCCAGTTGGGGTAGTTCATATAACGCACCAGAACTTGTTGGGCTTTTAGTTTTTCATACAACTCGCGGGGTGGATGCCCGGGATGGTTGCACCAGACAAAGTTGGCCTGCGAATCCAGCACCTCAAAGCCCAATTTCCGCAAACTCTCCGATAGTCGCTGGCGCGTGGCCAAAATCTTGGCGCGATTTTCGGCCAGCCAGGCTTGGTCATCGATGGCGGCCGTCGCCCCGGCAATGGAAAGCGCGTCGCAGTTGTAGCTGTCTTTGACTTTATTTAGTTCCGCGATCACCTGGGGCTGAGCCACCAAAAAGCCAAATCGTATTCCCGCCAGCGCATAAGACTTGCTGAGCGTGCGCGAGACCATGATCCGCTCATTCCGCTTGACCAATTCCAGGCAGTTCGCGTCCGCAAAGTCCCCGTACGCCTCATCGACCAAGAGCGGACAAGATAGCTTTTCCGCCAGGGCTAACACCCCCGCGGGGGGAATCAACGTGCCGCTGGGACTGTTGGGATTGGCTATACAAGCGAGCTTCAACCGGGGGTCCGCCGCGCAAAAATCCTCCCCCAACGACCAATCCGCCTGATAGGGAACCGCGTGCGCGGTCGCTCCCTGCAATTCCGCCAGGGTCGCGTACAAAATATAGCTGGGATACGGAAACCGCAAAATGTCTCCCTCCCCTACAAACGCCCGCGTGACAATCGTCAAAATGTCGTCGCTACCATTGCCGCACAGAATCCAATCCGCGGGCACGCCCAGGATCTGGGCGGCGCGGGACCGAAAGGCTGTCGCCTGGGGGTCGGGATACTTCTGCAGCCCTTGTTGAATGGCAAAGCCTATGGCCCGCTGCACCTTGGGGGAAGAATTGTACGGATTTTCGTTGGTGTTAAGCTTGATCCATTTGCCCCCTTGCGGTTGCTCGCCGGGAACATAACCACGCATCAGGGCGATCTGGGGTCGTACCAAAGTCATGGGCAAATTCTGAAAGTTTGTAGGAGGCAACTCCATTGCCGAAAATAGTTTTTAGCCGCATTCGCAAAATTGTAGCCGCATTCGCAAGAATGCGGGGGTTATAAGGTTAGCAAGTTATCACCTCGGAACTCTGGCGAGTTCCGCTACATTTCACCCACGCGCACATCCACGCTATACCGGTGCGCGGTTAGCCCCTCTTTATCCGCCAGGGCGCGGATATCGTCCGCCACGGCCGCCAGCCCTTCGGCGGTGTATTGGATCACGCTTTTAGTTCGTAAAAACTGTAGCGCGGATAACCCGCTGGCCCAGCGGGCGGTGCCGCTGGTGGGGAGCACATGCGACGGCCCCGCGGCATAATCGCCTAAGGCCACCGGCGAATGCGGCCCCACAAAGACCGCTCCGGCATGGGGAATATGCGGCACCAGTTGTTCGGCATGGGCACAGGCAATATGCAAATGCTCGGGGGCGATGTCATTAGCCACGGCGCAGGCTTCCGCCGCGTCCCGCACCAGGATGAGCGCTCCGTAATCCGCCAGCGCTTGCCGAGTCAGTTCTCCGCGCGACAAACGCCTGCACTGCCGATCCAACTCCGCCGTAATGGCATCCAGCAGCGGCGCATGCCACGTTATTAAGATGCTGGCGCCGGGGGAATGTTCGGCCTGAGCCAGCATATCGGCGACGGTCTGGTCAACGGGCGTGGTTTTATCTGCGATGACCACCACTTCGCTAGGCCCCGCGATCGAATCAATATCCACCTCGCCATAGACCCGCCGCTTGGCCAAGGCCACAAACAAGTTTCCCGGACCGACGATTTTATCCACCTTGGTTAACTGGCCGCTGCCGTCGGCTGTTCCCGCCAAGCCATACGCCAACGCGGCCACGCCCTGGGCTCCACCTAGGCGGTACACTTCGGTCACGCCCAACTCATGGCAAGTGGCCAATAGGTCGGTATTGTACGAACCAAAGGGGGTGGGAGGGGCGATCACGGCGATTTCCTCCACGCCCGCGGCCAAGGCGGGCACAACCGTCATGAGCACAGTCGAGGGATACGCCGCCGCGCCCCCGGGAACGCATACGCCAACCCGCCGCAAGGGTAAAAAGCAGTGCCGCAGTTCTCCCCCGTGCGGAGCTGGCACGCGCACATCGCGCGGCAAGAGCGCCGATTGAAATTGCCAAATCCTCTGCCGAATGTTGCGAATTGCGGTCAAAAACGCCGGACTGGCGGCCGCGTGGGCTTGTTGTAATTCCGCTTCTTTGACGCGCAGGGACTGGGCGGAAAGCTGCGCTTGATCGAGTAGCTGTGAATACCGCAGCGCGGCGGACAACCCCTGGTCGCGAACATCGTCGCAAATACGGGCGACAACCGCCGCGGGAGAAAGCGCTTCGCCAAAGACAGCGAATGTGCGTTGCCGCCCCGAGTCGCTGACGACTTCGCCACGCGGGCTGAGTTTTTCACGGAGCGCGGCAATGAGCGACGCGGCGTCGTCCTGGCGGGTGTCGATGCGGGGAATGGTCAGGGTCATGGCGTGGATCGATTGTTTCGAAAATATACAGACATTGTACCGTAATTTCTAAAAAGATAAGGCCGCTTCAGGAAGATTTTATTCTTATGAGTAAGTCCGTAGGACTGTTAGCTTTATAGTTAAATCACCTCCCCGCCGCTTTTTCTAGTTGTACCACCATTCGCTCGACCCGCTGCGACCATTTTTCGGTCGAAAGCTTCGTGGTCTGAATACGCGCCGCCCACAGCGGAAAGGCCAACGGTGTCAAACGCGGACAAAACTGAATTACCAGGTTGGCTTGGGTCATTCGCGCAAGCGCGGCCCGCATCCGTTCAATTTCCAACTGCTGCAACAGGACCTCGCGCCGCGCTTGTTGCAAGAGCATGTTTTGCGGATCATACTCGCGAAAGACGTCATAAATGAGGCTGGTGCTGGCCTGCAGTTGCTTGGCGGTTTTGCTGGCGCCGGGATAGCCGGTAACGACCAGTCCCGCCACTCGCGCGATGTCGCGAAACTGCCGCTTGGCCAGTTCACTGACATTTAAGCAAGCCAGCAGGTCTTCTTCCAACTCCGCCGTGGAGAACAATTTTTGCCACTGCTCCGCCAGGTAGTCCAGCGGAATATTTGACAGCAGTTCCACGCCATAATCATTCGGCGTGATGGTGATGGAACAGGGTGTTTCCCGCGAAATGCGGTACGCCACCAGCGAGGCGATCCCCTCGTTCACCGCCCGCCCCTCGAATGGGTAAAAAAAGAGCTGGTGCCCCTCGCGCACTTTGGCCCGTTCAATGAGTAGCTCACGCGGTCCGGGCAGAATCGACCAGCTACGTTGCAGCTCTAAGATGGGCCGCACGCACGCCAGTTCGGGACTGGAAAAATCCCCCGCGCGGGCCAGATCAAATTGCCTGCGCACCGCGCGGGCCATTTGCGTGGAAAGGGGAAAGCGGCCCCCGTCCCAACGGGGGACCACGCCTTCCTGGCGTTTACTTTTCTTGCAATAAACGGCCATATCCCGCAAGATCACAAACTCCAACGGCCGTCCGGCGAACACAAAATGATCGCCGGGTCGCAGCCGCGCGATAAAGCCCTCTTCGATCGTCCCCAGCGTCGCGCCGCTCATCAATTTGACCACTAGCGAAGCTTCACTGGAGATAGTGCCAATGGTCATCCGCTGCAACCGCGCAACCTGCGGATTTGCTGCCACGTAGCGGCCGTTGACTTGAACAAGTTTGGCAAATTGCGGATATGCCTGCAATGATTGTCCGCCGCGCACGGCAAAGTCGAGCGCCCATTGCCATTCCTCGTCGGTGAGTTGCCGGTACGCATACGTCGTGCGCACCTCCGCCAGTAGCTCCTCCGGCGCAAAGCCGGTGGAAATGGCAATGGTAATGAGATGCTGCACCAAGACATCCAGTGGACGGTCCAGCGGTTCTCGCCCCTCGAGATCGCGAATCTCCGCCGACTGCCGCGCGGCGGCGTACTCCACCAATTCAAACGCGTGCGTCGGCACACAAATCACGCGACTGGTCGCGCCGGGCTGGTGCCCGCTTCTACCGGCGCGCTGCAACAGCCGCGCGATCCCCTTGGGACTTCCTACCTGCAGCACCTGGTCCACCGGAGAAAAATCCACCCCCAGGTCCAGGCTGGACGTGCAGACCACGCACTTAAAATCGCCTCCCCGCAGCCGCGCTTCCACATATTCGCGCAATTCGCGGTCGAGCGACCCATGATGCAGGGCCATGCTTCCCGCCCAATCGGGCCGGGCATGCAAAATCGCTGAAAACCAAATTTCGCACTGGGAACGAGTATTGGTAAATACCAATGATGATCGGGCCTCTTCAATCTGTGCCACCACCCGCGGCAATAGCTTTAGCCCCAGATGCCCCGCCCAAGGAAAACGTTCGATATCCTCTGGCAAGATCGTCTCGATCGCTAGCGATTTGTCCGTCTCGCCGGAGATAATCGCCGCGGCCCGCGTCTGAAGTGGGTCCGAGTCGGATGGGACGCCCAACAGCACGTACCGCGCCAGTTCCAGGTTAGCCAGCGTGGCGGACAGGCCCCAGGTACGCAGGCCGGGCAGCCAGCGGCGCAACCGCGCCAGGCATAGTTCCGTCTGGACGCCGCGTTTGGTCCCGAGTAGCTCGTGCCATTCGTCCACCACCACCGCGCGTAGTGTTTTAAACAACTGCGGAGCTTCGGGATATGACAACAGCAGGGACAAACTTTCCGGCGTGGTAACGAGCGCCGACGGCAGCCGCGCGCGTTGTTTTTTACGCATGGTCTGCGTGGTGTCGCCAGTGCGCAGCTCCACCGACCAGGGGAGCTGCCAGTAGGCGACCGGTTCCTGCAGCGTGCCGACCAGGTCATTGGCCAAGGCCCGCATCGGCGTGATCCAGAGCGCGCGCAGCGGTTCCGTCGTTTCGCGGGATTGCTTTTCTTCAGTGGGGCAATCCTGGTCGATGTGCGGTGTTGTCGCCGTATGTTTACTAGTGGAAAACAGCGGCTGATCCGGGATCTCTCCGCCTGTGATCCGCGCGGCGGCTTGTTCCTCCTGCAAATACTCCTCGATGATGCCTAACCACGCGGCGTAGGACTTGCCCATTCCGGTGGCGGCATGAATGAGGCCGCTTTCACCATCTAAAAACGCCTGCCAAGCGGCCAATTGAAAAGCAAACGGCCGCCAACCCCGCGCGGCGAACCACTCCGCCACCAAAAATGGGGTTGGTGGCCGCGCGGGTGGTTGCCGTTGCGGTGCGGGAGAGCGTTTTGGTTTTGCGGCGGGCTTCACATACATATTGTATCGAGTTACCCCCCTTAGGCCACTGGGAATAATGTAGCAGGCACCGTCCTCGGTGCCGTCCCAGTGCCGTACACATCGTAGCAGGCACCGTCCCGGTGCCGAAACATCGTAGCAGGCACCGTCCCGGTGCCGAAACATCGTAGCAGGCACCGTCCCGGTGCCGAAACATCGTAGCAGGCACCGTCCCGGTGCCGTACGCATCGTAGCAGGCACCGTCCCGGTGCCGACGCATCGTAGCAGGCACCGTCCCGGTGCCGACGCATCGTAGCAGGCATCGTCCCCGGTGCCGCACGCTCCGTCCTCTGCGCCTTACCCTTGCCCCCGGTAGATGGGTGCCGGGATCCGTGGGTAGCACGACCCACGCAAGGTAAAGTTAGAAGTAGGAATGCAGAAGGCGAAATAACTGCAATCGAATTCTGCATTCCATACTTCCCTGGCTCACGCTGCGGGCTGAATTTCTCCTTGCTCACGCTGCGGGCTAAGGATTCCCTTGCTCACGCTGCGGCCTATTCTTCCGCGGGGGGAGCTACCGGAGCACTGGGGGCAGTGGCAGGCGCGGCGGGATTGGCGATCCCTTCGGTTTCTTCCGGCAAATCGTCCGGCGGCAGGTCCAACGGCGTTTTATCTTCGGACTCGGGGATGGGGGGCGGGGTGGTTGGCTTGGGGAACGCCTTTTCGGGAATATCCTTAAGCGACCCCTGGCGGTCCGCCTCGGCCAACATGCTGTACAGCGGCTCTCCTTTGCTTTCCGTTGGGCAACGGCCCCAGTACTTGCGGGTGTACGGATTGTAATAGTAGTAGTACTTTGGCCGTGTCGGATAGTACACCACGTAATGGTGCTTGTAGCCGCTGTAGTTCGCGCGGGGCTTGTAATAGTAATGGCGATAGTGATAGTTGGCTTTGGCCGGTTTACGCCAGCCAGAGTAATACTGCCGCGTGGCGTAATATTGCTGGGCGAGGACCGCCCCTCCGCCGCCAACCAACATAACCGCGATTAAAATCGCCCGCTGCCAAAAACGTGGTGTAAACATCCGCTAACTCCTTATGGATTTGTGCCCCAGGGTAAAGGTCGGGTGAAAAAACTTCCACCAGCTTAAATTTGAACAACCTACCCATGCAAACGAAGTTGGCGAAAAATCTTCCTCACTTCCCAAAAATATTTTTCGTAATCGGTCAAATCCCGCGGAATTCCCCTAAAACAGCCTCATCTGGCCCGATGCGGGCAATGGGGGCTGGAACAGGCTGGTGTCGTATTCTGGCAGGCCCCCCATTAAGCCGTATTTGCAGCAAAAAACCGCCAGAGTGTTGGCAATTTGCCCCGCGTACTCCCCCGTGCCGCGCATCCGCTCGCCAAAGTTGGGGCTGGAAAGTTCTCCGCCGCGCGTTTTGCGAATGTACGCCTCCACCCGCTCCCGCAGGTTGGGCCGATAGCGCTCGAGCCATTCCATAAAAATATCTTTCACCGCAAAAGGGAGCCGCAGCAGCACATAGCTGGCCGCACGGGCACCCGCCTGGGCAGCCGCCTGTAAAATCGCGGGGATTTCCACATCGTTAAGCCCCGGAATGATGGGCGCGACCATGACTCGCACCGGTATCCCCGCCGCGGTAAGCTGCCGGATCGCGTCCAGCCGTTTGGCCGGAGGCGAAGTCCGCGGCTCCAGCACGCGGCAGAGGTCCGCATCCAGTGTCGTGATGCTAATATTTGCCTGATATAACCGATGCGCCGCCAGCGGAGCCAGCAAATCCAGGTCCCGCGTGATGAGCGCGTTTTTTGTAATGGTGCCAAACGCCTGCCGTGCCTCGGCCAGCACCATTATCATCCCCCGTGTGATTTGCAGTTCCCGCTCGATCGGCTGATAACAATCTGTCACGCCAGAGATCGCCACGATGTCCCGCCCCGTCCAACGGGCGCGATTAAGCTCCTCCCGCAGCAGCCGGGGCGCGGCGGTCTTGACCAGGATTTTGGTCTCAAAATCGACTCCCGCGTTCAAGCCCAGGTACTCATGATAGGGACGGGCGTAGCAGTACGCGCAGCCATGCTCGCAGCCGCGATAGGGGTTGATGCTGTAGCGAAAAGGGATATCGGGGCTATCATTTTCAACAATGAGCGACTGGGACTGATCCTCATAAAAGGCAGTGGTGACTTTTTTTGCGGATTGCAGTTCGGCCAGTTCCTCCGCCGATTCGCCTAGGTGTTCATAGTCGGCATCGCAGCGGACCCGCTCAAAGCGGTTCTGGGGGGCGACATTGGCACCGCGTCCGATCAATCGTCCGAGGGGGGAATTTGTCATGGTATCATCATGCAGCGCGTGGCGGACGCGCTGGCCTTTTCAGGGCTAATATCCGCACATGCCGTTACTGTACAATATTACACACTATTTGTCAAGCGGGGTTATTGTGCCAAGGGGGAAATTTTTTGCACAATAGTGGGGGCGAGTAGTGGACTGGCGGTGGAGTTCCGCGCGGTGGTATCATGAACGCCGCAGTGTAAGCGTGCCGATCCGCTGGGTGGAATGTGACTAGGTCTGGAAGAGATGAATCGGATGGTGTGTTTTTCTGGGAAATGTTTCTTGCGGCTGCGCCGCCCAGGAACAAGTTCCTGGGGTACCCGGTTTTTGTCGGGGCTTACGCTTTACCGGCCGCCGCCGGAAGCAGTGCGGCGGGTGGTACTGCGGTGGGCGGTGGCACAGTGACTGTGGCCGGCGGGTCCGCGGCTGCTTCGTCCGGGTCCGCCGCAAGCCAGTATGCGATCGCCGCCGGTCTTGCGGGTGTGAGCGTGACTAACCACTGACCCAAGCTTGCGGTTCGCGGGTAAGACAAGATTGATGTTTAGACTGGGAGCATTGTTCCTTGACTCTTTGTCATGACGGGTGTCTAACATGCCGACCACACTTTGGCAGTTTTTAGTGGACGCGAACTTGACAGTGCTATTGGAGCGGGACTTTCGGCAAGTGGCGGGGACTATCGGGCTAGTTGGCCCGCTGTTGCATGTTGAACGCGAAGTGATGTTCCAATGTCATGTTGATCAACAGGCCGACCAGCCATATCTCAAACTGTCCGATCACTTTGTCTTTGTCGCTGGAGAGTCGGCCAACCGTTGCGTGACCAAGGTCGGTGGCCCCCCCTATCGCGACAAGACGCGTCCTTGGCCGCTGTCACGCGATGACAAACCGCTTGTTTTTGTGGGACAATTCTGCTTTTCGCAGTCTTTGGACATTGTGCCGCGGCTGCCGGCCGAAGTGCTCTTGGTCTTTGGGACGCCTCTTGATCATTCGGTGCTTGACCTCCAGTTTGAATGGCAGTCGCTGATCTCGGATGACAGGCTAGTTCCCGAGACGGACATACCGGCGCACGACTTCCCGTTACCGCGCTGCTACGGAGTTCCTTTCCGAACTTATGAGCTTCCGTGGTATGTCATGGCGGATCGTTCAAGGGACAGTCTGTTTATTGCCAGCCCACTATGCACCAAAATTGGAGGCTATCCTTACGGGTACCAACAAAACGAACGTTATCCCGACTACCTTTGCTCTCTTGGGCCGATACTGTTTTCCCGCCTGGAGGAATATCCGTGGCTTAATTGCGCGGAACCGTTGGACGAGCGGCCGGAAGTAGAGGGACGGGAATTGATGTGGGGCGATTGCTTCGGCGCGCATCTGTCACTTTTGCCAGATGGAAGAGTGACTTGGTTTGACCGGTAACAACGCGGCCATGCCCAACAATTTGCGGGCGGAATTCGCCTAGAATCCACTTGGCCGCGGTAATCCTGGGAACACGCACAAAAGCTTGACCGGTACGACAGCCTGACGGATAATAAGCAACTAAGGCCCGCCCTGTGCCAAAATTAGTGCGCACCAAAAATGACGCTATCGAACCTGACGAATCGTAAAACTAACGGGGTGGGAACGCCGTTACTCGCAGCCGACCCATGAAGAATTCACAAACATTCCACCGCACACGCACACCAAAGCACAGATTTTCCCGTTCGGCGCGTACGGGGTACGCAGTTATTCTTCGCCAAAAAGATCGTCGCGCCGGTTGCAACCAGCGTCCGTCACGCCGCCCGGCGGCTGTAGCTCTTGAGCAAACCGCCCTGCGGGTACCCCCTATTTAACCCATCATCAAATCGGCTACCTCGGGAACTTATTCTTGACCGCGTAGCGGCGGGTGGCCCAGGAAATATTTTCCTAGTTCGTGAAATCCGGCGGTGTGGCACCGTTGAAGTTTCCATTTACAACCTGTGCTGACCTTGTCTTGCCGGTTCCATTTCCTTGCACCAGACGTGTCAATTATACAAAAACTTTGGGTGGCACTGGCGTCCCGCCAGTGTCTTTGCTGGATGGCCTGGGACTGGCGGATAAAGCCACGAAATCGTGGATGGCGGAACACGTTCCGCCCTACGATCCTTTGCCCTACGATAATTACGCCGCCCCGTTGGGGCTTTGGTGTTGATGGGAATGCTGTCCGTGGACTTGCGTCCACGGCTACGATCCCGCACCGCTGCGCGGTGGGGGAATTGAGAATTAAAAATAAAAAAATGAAGAATTTAGAATTAGGCGGATTGATCGTGGGCTAGAAAGATGGAGATCCTGGGGAGCTTCGCACGTTAACAAACACCAGATACCCAGTCCCGCTCGGCGAGCGGGACCTACAGTACCGTGGACCGCCGATGCCATCGGCGGCTTTGTGAAGGAGCAATTAACCAAAAACCAAATACCGCGCTCCGCTACGTGTCGCGGCTAAGCAAAGAGCAATAACTTGCAACCAAAAACTAAATCGGCGACGGAGCCGCCTTCTACAGAATGTCTTCTCCGTGCACCTCGGTGTCTCCTCCGTGATAAATGCATTATTTGGTTGGCACGCGCTCCGCTGCGCGTCGCGGCTAAGCATAAACCATAACGGCGAGTAAAACTCGCCGCTACGGGGAAGACGCTCCGTTATCCGTCGCTCTTTACAAAAACTCCACTCCTCTATTCCTCCAAACTCCATTGCTCCACTTCTCCAAACTCCATTGCTCCACTTCTCCAAACTCCATTGCTCCACTCCTCCAACTACTCAAACGTGTAATTCTTCTTTTCCGCTTGGCTGCGGGCGGCCTTGAGAATTGCTGTGTCCAGGGAGTCGGTTTTCTTGTCAGCGGAAGCTAGCTTTTGCCGCTCGGCGGTGATAAACGCGTCCCGCTCGGTCGCCAGCTTTTTGATTTCCTCTTGCAGGGCGGCCCGTTCTTTCCCTTTGTTTTCCACCCAGGCTTTGCGTTCTTCCGGCTTCAGCTTGCGAACTTCCTCGGGCAGTTGCTCGTCCTTTAGCTCTTCCAGCTTCACCGAGCCATCCTTTAGCCCATCGACCAGATCCCGCTGGGCGTTGGCATAAAAGCGCCCCGCCTTGGACAGTGCCCGGGTCGCCGCCACGCCAGCCCCCGCCTGCGCCGCGTTGGCATCTTGGGCGACCTGATTTTCTTTAAATTCCTCTTGCTCCTGCGCGCTGCCATAGACCACATACGTGGCGTTCAGACGGGTAGACAGCTCGGCTAGCTTTTCGTCATGCGGCGTGGGAATGTCGGCCACTTGCTCATCGCTGTTGATGCTCATGTAGTTGCCATCCGCTAGCTTGGCCCCATCCGCCCAACCAGTTTGCAGACCGGTCTGATAGTCGCCGCAATGAATGGTGCTGACGGTGATCCCCAGCCCAGCGGCGTCCTTACAGGCGGCGGAATAATCGACCGGACCTTGGTTGAATGGCTCATTTCCCGCGATAAAGATGCAATGGACGTCGGCGTCGGCCTTGCTCCAGGCCAGCGTTTTTACCGCCTGAGAGATCGTCTGCCCGCAAAATTCGCTCCCGCCGTTGGTCTGCAGGGCAAAGAGTTCCTTCGATAGCTTGTCCAGGTCCGACGTAAACGGCACCACCAGCCGAATGTACCCCTCGCTGGCGGGGAGGCCGTCATTGCCGTACTCAAACAGCGCGACTTCCAATTGCGGTAGCTTATCACCGAGCTTGGACTTGGAAAATTCATTCACTACTTTCCACAACTGCGTGCGGGCCTGATTGATCAGTCCATCCATGCTGTTACTGGTATCCAGCAAGAGCGCGACCTGAATTTTGGGCGTGGCGGCTTTGGCGTCAGTATTCGCTTTGGCATCGGAATTTTTATTATCAGCGGCGGCGGCGGGCTTCGATTCCGTCGTGGCCGCAGTAGCGGTTTGCTCAGGTGCGGCATTCAAACTGACAAGTGTCACTTGCCCAACCGTTCCGTTTGGTTGCGCCACAGGTTCTTCCACGCCAATTTCTGAACAAGAAATAGGGATATAATCCGTAGCCGGAGTTAACTCACCCGTGGACTGGGTTGTTTGGGGAGGCTGGGTAGCCCCGGCGGGTGTGGAAATCCTTTGCGGCAGTTCGTGATACGGCCCACATGCCTGCAGGGAGGGGAAAGCGGCCAGACCGCCACCAGCCACCAGTAACAATCCTGTGCACCAGCGTGAAAGGGACTTTCGCATGGGAGAACTCCTGATTTTTCATAGGGAACGGGGGAACGACACTTTAGATCATACGCGTTCGGGGACCGCTTGCGGGTAACACTTTTGTAACCTGTAAACAGTGAGGAAAGATGCTCCTGCGCGGATCAATACGCCACATTGGACGCTCGGTCCCTGCACCGTGGTTCCCAAAATATGAGATTTTTGTAAGTTCGCCGTGGGTGGATTGCAAACAGGCGTGAAATGTCTATTTTCAGTTAAATTCGCGATTTGTTAAGTTCGCAACTCGTTGAGTTCGCTCTGGGGGACGGCTTTTTTTATAGGAGTGATCTGATGGCACGGCTGAATCGACGGAAATGGCTAGCAACTACCTCCCACTGGGTGGCGGCTCCGGCGGCTTTTTGGTGGTCGGAAGCGGCCTTTGGCCAGGTACCCGCAGGAATACCCGCCGCCGATTCCCCAAAAGCAACCCCTAATCCGCCCAAAGCCCCTAAAAAGCCCGCCGCCGACCCCTATGCCGATGCGAAATTTGTGCCGGGGGAACCGCCGCTGCCGACCAAAGGGGCGTTCACGATCGCCGTTCTGCCTGACACCCAGAATTACAGCGAAAAGCACCCCAAAACCTTTCACGCGCAGACGGAATGGATATTGGCACAGCGGGAACCGCGCAACATCGCCGCGGTGCTGCACCTGGGGGATATCACCAACCGCAACAGCCGTCCCGAATGGGAAGTCGCCCAAGCGGCCATGAATAAACTACGGGGGAACGTGCCCGTGGGCATGGTGCCGGGGAATCACGATTATAGCAAAGGGGGAGGGTGCCAAGACCGCACGACACTGCTTAATGAATATTTCATGGTGAAGGAATGGAGCGGGCTGCCGCACTGGGGAGGAACCTATGACCAAGAGTCGGACAAGTGGGAGAATAACTATCAGTTATTTGAGGCGGCGGGGAGAAAGTTTTTGATCCTGGGCCTGGAGTTTGGCCCGCGGGCCGACGTGGTGCGCTGGGCCAATGAAGTCGCGGCCAAGCACCACGACCGGGAAGTGATTTTGATCACGCATGCGTACATGTACTTTGACGAGACGCGCTACGACTGGAAAAAATACGCCAAAAAGCAAGCCTGGAATCCGCACGCGTATGGCGTGGCCCAGGCGACCAACGACGATGTGCGCGACGGAGAGGAACTGTGGAACGATCTGGTGGCCCGGCACAAAAACTTTATCATGACGGTCAATGGCCATGTGCTGGGGGACGGCCTGGGCCAGCTGACCAGCCAAACGCCCGGTGGCCGCGATGTGCCGCAGATGCTGGTGAACTTTCAGATGAAACCCAAGGGGGGAGACGGCTGGCTGCGGCTGATCGAGATGCGCGACGATGGAACGCTGGCCACGTATGATTACTCACCGACGCGGAACGAGTGCAATGCGAGCGGTCAAAACCAGTTTGAGCTGAAGCTAAGCGCGATTGGAGGGTAAAGATAAGGCCTTCCCGCCTAATCAATCGCCTTGACGACTTCGCCCCCTTGCGGGGTAAAGTACGACACAAACGTCCGCAGGTCCAGTTCTTCGCTGACAAAGTGCGTCGAGCAGTCGGCAAAGACCGTCACGACGCCACCGGTGTGAAAGGAAAACACCTCGTCGTAATTGTTATTATTAATCGGGGGATCGGCCTTGGAGGTAAAGTAATTGTCCGGGTCGGCCCAACAGGCGACCTTAGTGTTTTTGGGATCGCCGGACTTGGGATTGTTCGTGTGATACGTAGGCCGGCCCGCGTCTTCAAAGAATAAAAACGTCTTCGACGTGCCATCCGTGATTTTCTTCATGGTCATCGCCTTGGGGAAGACGGGTTCTTGACGAGTAACGGTTTGTAGCACACCGTTGATACTGCCGTACACACGGCTGATCGGGGGCTTCATCCCCAAGGCGGTAACCTTGGGGACAATATCGCGGTGCAGGGCCACATTGGGAGCGTAATCGCAGATGCCTTGCACACCGTCGCTTAGCCCAATAAGCGCCGCGGCGTCATCCATCCGCTTGTTAGCATCCTCCGGGACCGAGGGGCACAGAAAAACTGGAATTAAGGATGCTCGCGCCTGTTTATTCCTGGCATTGTCCCAATTATCTTTGTAAAAATATTGCTTTGATACGTTTTGCTCTTCGATGTATTGCAGGATCAGCGTATGAATCGAAACCCGGGGAGGAGGAGGCTTGATATCGTCATGCACGCTGGCCACACCCAGCGGATACTTCTTGTTGACGTCGTGATAATTTTGAAAAGCCAGTCCCAACTGCCGCATGTTGTTAATGCAGGCATTGCGCAGGGCGGCTTGCCGGGCGGACTGGATCGCGGGAAGCAAGAGCGCCACCAAAATGCCTATGATCGCGATGACGACCAATAATTCCACTAGGGTAAATCCCCCCTGGCGCGCGTGGATGCTCCGCATAGCCTAATCCTGTTTGTTTCCGGAAATGAAATTTATTGATGAATGACCGCCCCGCGACCAGACTTCATTCTAAGGTTCAATACGTAATTTGACAGCAGTGGGTTGGGAATTGCGCATTTTTTCCGGCACATATTCCTAGGCACTGATCCTCGGCGGGGAGGGGGAGCAAGACTGCCATCCAGATATAAATAACAGCTACCCCGACTGGGCCTGCGCGGATAACTGCCACCAAAAGCCATTGGGCAATTGTTAATATTTCATGAGCAACGTGCAATCCTGACGCGGCGGAACACTAAAGTTGTGCCGGGATATGCAATTCTTGATGGAGGGATTGCCCAGACGGGAATCAATCCCCACGTAGTTTAAGTCCCTTGAGCGTGAGCTTTTCCCGCACTTCGTTCAGGCTGGTGACGCCAAAGTTTTTGCATTCCAGCAAATCGTCACCGGTCTTGCGCAGTAATTCGCCAATGGTGTTCATTCCCAAGCGAATCATGCACTTGCGGGCCCGCACCGACAGATTGAGATCAGAAATCGGCCGGTCCAACAGGGCTTGCTCATCCGGGCTAAAGGCTTCTGGCTCAAACACCGGTTCCGGTTCGACTTTTTCGTTGGCAAACATGCCTAGGGCCAGCCCCTTGGTCGCCATCATTTCGCGAATTTCGACCAAACTGGTTTCGCCAAAGTTCTTGCTGGCCAGCAAATCCGCCTCGGACGTGCGGGCCAGATCACCCAGCGTGTTGACCCCCATTTTTACCAGGCAATTACGGCTGCGAACGGAGAGTTCAAAATCCGTCACGGGAATATTCAACACCTGGCTCAGGCGATCTTTGCGGCGTTGGGCATCCTCGTCAAAGAACATATCCTTAGCGGCGGAAACATCCTTTTGAAACAATCGCGCCCGGGGATGCATGGGAAAAATATCCAAGACCCGCTGGTAGCAGTTGTTCGCCTTTTCAAACTGCGAGCGGTCCTCATACAACACGCCCAGGTTTAATAGCGCTCCCACGTGGGCCGGATAACGGGCGATCGAGCGTTCATAATATTGCTGGGCGGTTTCGTCATTCCCCCGGCGTTCATTTTCCATGGCCAGGCCAAATAGCGCTCCGGCGTGGCGTCCGTCCACCTCCACGGCACGCTCGTAGAGAGCGATCACCTCGTACGGGTTACCACCGATGGCCGCGACGGTGGCTCCTCGTTGATAGAGATATTCAGATGTTTGCTCGACAGCGCCGGAAAGTTTATCCAGCAGGGCCAGGGCTTCTTGAGGTTGGCCGGACAAGCGCAGGCATTCGGCCCGAGCCAGGGTACACATATCCGAATCATAGCCAGCTTTGGCGGCATTTAAAAAGCTGGTGTTGGCCAGTTCAAAGTTTTCCTGCGAGGCATGGCTTTTTCCCATGTAAAAATGGGCCAAGGCTCCGCCATCCGCCGCCTTAAGCGTGTCGATGGCCATATTGTAACGGCCCAGGATATAAAAGCAGACGCCTAAGCGCACGGCGGCCGCGGGAGAGCGGTCTTCGCTGGCTTCTAATTCGTTGGTCGCTTCGCGCAACACCCGGTGATTGAGCGGGTCGTCGCTGATCGCATCCACAATTTGCTGGATTTCTTGTGGTCCAAAGGTGCCATTGGTTAAAACAATTTGTTTGACGTTCGCGGCCGCGGTGGTCACCGACATGCAAAAAGACTCCTCGTACAAAGTAAATTTTGGTGGATGGCGGGAAAGCACCAAAAATCAGCCCCGCGCCACTGTGGAATGCAAATTAGTTAAAAAAGTTAATTCTTGACTGAAGGACAAACGCTAAAAAGTTGTGTGGGTAGGACCAGCCGAAAGGACCTGAAAAAATGGTAATTTCTTTGGAAAACTATATCCGACAATACGTTAGGCCAACGGCGGGAGTTGAACCCGCAACCCCCGCATTACGAATGCGGTGCTCTGCCAATTGAGCTACGTTGGCAAAGAAACGAGCACAGACAGAATTCTCTAAATTAAATCCTGGCTGACAATTGGTCAAGAGGGGGTCCAAGCCCCAAAAGTCTTGCTAGATAACGAGTTAGCCAATTCCAGGAGGAATGACGGAGAAAAAGAAAACGGGGTCTCTGACGCGCTAACGGCTTCGTTAGCAAGATAGGATAGTCAGGGGCAAGGCAACCATCCTACCAACGTACGTCGGAGACCCCGCGGGCCATCGAATAATACCGATACTACTTAGGTGCAATGCTTATGCCAAATGGCGATAAATACTCTAAAAAAACTTCGCTTTTACTTAAGTGCTTAACTTGCAATGTTTTAAAAATAATTCTCGACTACCACGTTTAGTCCTATCATTTAAGTAGAATAGCGCAACAGAGCAGAAAGGAACAAAATCCACTGTTGCAAGATGCACATTCTCAGTTTGAGAACTTGCGATAAGCCGCAAAACTCTCGGTTTTGTCTCAATTTAAGACCTGCCGCTGTGGTATGAGCTTTGGTCGCCGTGAACGAGATCATGTTGATTCTGGCAAATGTTACAATCCCAGGCTATCGCACTTGCTGGGGCAAAACTTACCACATTGGGGCGGTTCCACATGTTACAGCGCATCACACGCCTATCAGATAAGACCCACGTGTTGATTGCGTGCAACCCCAAGTCCGGTCAAGGCCCCAATCTCGCCCTGATTCAAAAGCTGCAATCCCTACTGATTGACGTTGGCTACACCGTCTTAGTTACAACCGACCTGGAAGTGTTGCTGCGGCAAGCCGCCGACTGGCAAGCCCAGGATTTATTACGCGCGGTCATTGCCGCCGGAGGGGATGGAACGCTAAATCTGCTGGTTAATCGCCTTACCGAGGGGGTGCCGTTGTTGGTTTTGCCCCTGGGGACCGAAAACCTACTGGCCAAGTATTTGGGGATCACCGTGGATCCCGCGACCATCGTGCGTATCCTAAGGCAGGGCTGGACATACGCCTTTGACGCTGGCAGGGCAGGCGACCGGCTGTTCTTGCTGATGTTTAGTTGTGGGCTGGATGCCGATGTCGTCCATCGACTGCATGCGGTTCGCAAGGGTCCGATTTCGCACTTGAGCTATATTCCTCCCCTGTGGGAGGCCCTGCAAAAGTACAATTACCCCGAATTTGGGATTCGCTGGGATTTTTCTGGCTCCAGGGAGGCGGAAAAATCTCAAACCACCAGCGCCCTGCAGGCCCGCTGGGCGTTTATTAGCAACTTGCCGTGCTATGCGGGACAGTTAAGGGTGGCCCCGCTGGCAGTGGGGGATGACGGCTTATTGGATCTGTGCGCGTTTCAGGGAGGGACATTTTTGCATAGTTTAAAATACCTGTCGGGCGTGTTTTTTGGTTTGCATCATCGAATGCCGGATTGCCGTGTGGCGCAATTTAGACGGGTTCTGCTGGAGTCTGACATACCGGTGCCGTTTCAGGTGGATGGCGATCCGGGGGGAACGCTGCCGGTGCGGATCGAGGTGGTCCCGGGAAGATTTTTAGCGCTGGTCCCCGGGGAGTGGCTGGAGAAAGAGCGCAAGTGGTAGCGGAGAGTTACGGAATATTCACCCACAATTCTTCACGGAACGTGAAGAATTTTTTTTGCCTCATTCATATATGGGCCAAAGGCATTTGATTCTATATGGGCCAAAGGCCCAACCTATCCATGCCTAAGGCAAGTGCGGTGTCGCCCTAGGTCAATGTGAAGAAATTAATGGCAGGGCCAACGGCCAGATTCATCCACCTCGATAATCGACGTGTGTTATACGCTTTCCAATTAAACGTAGCGCGGCTGGCAATTTGTGAAGGCACCCCACCTTCATGGGTTATATCCGGCTGACGCAACCGCGTTGCGGTAGAATTTTTTGGCTTGCGGTATTCCCTGGATAGCCGCTGCGCGGCAATCCAGGGCTGAGTTTCTTAACCGCTTCGCGGTACCCATTTACCGCAACGCGCCCTATTGAATGGTAATACTGGGGAACAAAGCCCACGGGTTGGTGCGCAGCGAACAACCCTGGGAAAAAGGACAAAACCAATGAACTCCTACTCCAACGGAGTTGGGGAACCCTTTGGTAAACTGGTGAAAACCGCGCTAGGATTACTTGGGATTTGTGTTAACAGTAGTTTGGATTTTGGGTTAAACCCCGAACTACCTCAATCATAGACCGGGACAGGGTGTATTAAGCAACCTCTGGCCAGCATGTGACCGGTTGTACTTATGGCTGCGAAGCTTTTCGCTCACGTTCTTGTGCGGCTTTGCGAATCTTTTGGTTGGCCTGTTGCAGGCGATCGGGCCATGCAAACGTGGGGGCTTGCGCGGGATCATAGCCCTGCAGGTGCCCCGTGAGCCGCGTTGCTGGCTTGGCGTAGCGCAATTCTGTATCGCCAAAGACCTCGCGGCATAACTCCGCCAGGCGGGGATCATATGCCTGCAATTCTTCCCGCGTGTTCACGTGATTATGGTCATGATCATTCTCGCGGTTATTATCAAACCAGGACTGCACCCCCTCCGCGAAATACTCGTGATAATTCACACTGGCGTACTTACCCTTCCACAAGCCCTGGCCCATCGCGGCATCATAGGCCGCTTGCAGCCGCGTATCAAATGTCGCGTCCACATTGACCATTCCCCGTAAATGAATGTTATGGGCCAGTTCGTGGATTAAAATACACTCCGCGGCATAGGGATCGCCGGCGTAACCCAACAGGTTTTCCTCGCCACAGGAACAAAACGGATCGCGATCGCTCCCCCCGAGGCCCCGCGCCCGGGAATCCCAATAATCCCGGGCGGAAATATCCTTAAACTCTGGCTGGGGCTCCTCCCGCAACCGGGTAAATTCTGGTTGATCGGTCGTATACTCGTCAAAAGCCAGGATGCACATCCGCGCGCCGCTGTTGGTCATCGCTCGCAGGACATCCGGTCGTTTGGCCAGCATCAAATTGACCAGATAGGCGGCCTCTTTGAGGGCATATGGATTGACACGGGGCGAGGCGACAATGGGAAACCCGTTTGCCGATGTGCGTTGGGTATAAAACGCGGGAATGCCATCGGGATCAGCCGGATCAAACCGATACGCCTGGACCGGAACCAGACTGGTGACCACCCGCTTTGATTGGGAGTCCCCGGCGTCAATTTCAAACCGATGGCCCAGCGTCGTGGTGATGATGGTCTCTTTTCCCGGTTCGACATTCCCCTGCAGAATACTTTCGCTGTCGGTTTTTAACCAGTGGACGCGAATAGCCTTGTCGCCGCCGTTGATAATTTGCAGAATGGCCGCACGGGATTTTTCAGGCTGTGGGGGCGAATTCGTGGAATTTTCCCGCGCGGGGGATGAGGCGGGTTCTTCGGCCAGCGTGGTCGCAAGAGAAGTGACCACCAGTAGCCATACCAATGGTTTAAAAAATCGCATAAAAGCTCGCCTGTTCATGGTTAAGGTTGACCGTCTAGCATGAATTGTCGTTTAATCACCCCTTCCGCGCTACCACCACCCGGGCCAACTGTGCCAGGTCCTTGACCGTGGGCTGCGTTTCCAGGCTCGGCTCTTGACGCAGCAGTTCCAGCACAGCCTCTTCGATCATGGGGCTAATCTCGCACAAAAACCACCCCCCCGGCTTAAGTTGCGCCGCGGCTTGCGGGATAAGCCGGGAGATGATTTCCGTCCCGGTCGGCCCACCCACCAGTGCCCCGCGCGGTTCGTAGTCACGCACGGTTTTATCCAGCGCGGCGTATTCCGGCTCGCTAATGTAGGGGGGATTGCTGAGCACCAGATCCCACCGGGGCCGGTCGTCAAAACCCGCCAGCAAATCCCCCTCGACAAAGGTGACTCGTTCCGCCACGCCCAGACTGGCGGCGTTTTGCCGGGCGATCTCGAGCGCGGCGGGGCTATTATCGATCGCGGTCACGTCAGCGCCTGGCGCGCGTATTCCATTTAACATCAGTGGCGGGGCGTGCTTGGCGATGGTGATCGCGATGATCCCGCTACCGGTCCCCACATCGGCCACGGCCGCTGGTTCACCGGGTTGGCCGCTCTCGGCCAGTGCCGCGGAGCGTTCCTTAAGAATGTCGAGCGCCTTCACGACTAGAAATTCGGTCTCGGGGCGGGGAATGAGCACATCCGGCGTCACAAGAAAGGGAAGCGAATAGAATTCCCGTTTTCCCACCAAATACGCCACGGGCCGGCCCGCCGCCCGCTGCTTGACTAGTTCTCGATACTGGTTGCGCAGTTCATCGCTGGCCACTTCGTCAAAGGCCGTATACAGCATGATCCGCTGGCAATTGCGGCAGTGCGCCAAGAGCACTTCGGCATCCAACCGGGGCGTGTCCGAACCCTGCTTTTTCAAAAAGTCCGCCGTCCATTGCAGCAATCGGCCGATGGTCCAGGTTTCTGACATGCCGCCTCCCTGATAATCGCCAGAATATTATGGCTAAAGCATCCCCTGTCGGCCATTACTCACTACCTACCACTGTCTACTCCGCCACGCCCATGTTCGCGCGTTGTTCGTTGCGGGCATAGTCCAGCAGGGCGTCGGTGACGGGCTGCAAATTTCCGGCGATGATGGAATCAAGTTTATAAAGTGAAAGGTTGATGCGGTGGTCGGTGACGCGGTTGTCGGGAAAGTTGTACGTGCGGATCCGTTCGCTGCGATCACCGCTGCCGATCAGTGTTTTGCGTTCGGCGGCCCGCTTGTCCATTTCGGCTTGTTGCTTATGTTCGTACAGTTTAGTCTTTAATACGCGGAGGGCCTTGGCCAGATTTTTGTGCTGGCTTTTTTCATCCTGGCATTGGACCACGATATTTGTTTCATAATGGGTCAGCCGCACCGCCGATTCGGTCTTATTGACATGCTGCCCGCCGGGACCGCTGGCGCAAAATTTGTCCAATCGATAATCACTGGGCTTGAGGTCGATTTCCACGTCTTCCGGCTCGGGTAGCACGGCGACCGTGGCAGCGGAGGTATGGATCCGCCCCTTGGCCTCTGTCTCGGGAACGCGCTGCACGCGATGTCCCCCCGATTCGTATTGCAATTCGCGAAACACCCCTTCTCCCTCGATTCCCAGGGTGATTTCCTTAAAACCCCCCAGGTCGCTGGCGCTCAGGTCCATAACTTCGACCTTCCAGCCGCGCCCCTCGCAATAATACTTGTACATATCGTACAGGTCCCGGGCAAACAGGGCGGCCTCGTCGCCGCCGGTCCCCGCGCGAATTTCCATGATCACCCGCGCCCGGTTGGCGTCCTCCCCTCCAATGGTCAGGTCTAGCAGCTCATTCCACACCGCCTCTCGATCCGCGCGCAGGGTGGAAATTTCGGACTCAGCTAGTTCCCGCAGGTCGGCGTCCGCCGTGGCAATCATTTCATTGGTTTCTACAATTTGCTGATTCAGTTCCTTAAAGCGGCGATACTTAAGCGCTAATTTTGCCAAGGAGCCATGCTCGCGCGAATAAGCCGCCATCCTGGAACCATCCGCCTGGACAGCGGGGTCCACGAGCGCCTGTTCCAATTCGGTAAACCGGGCCAATTTTTTTTCTAATTCGTCGCGCATAGCGCACCAGCAAACACGCCAATAATAAGGAAATGTTGGGGGTTAAGCGGGTATCTTTGCCAAGATACACCGTTTATGAAAATTTAGCACCGGCAAGTCCGGGCTAGCTGCGGGAAACCACGAATCACCCCTTTATATAAAGGGGCCCGTTAAATTAAAGAGACTGCCGGTCCGCACAGGGTGAGCCGAATCTCTTTATGTCGTTTCCAAGCCGCACGGGATGGCGATGCAATAGAAGACACGCTGGGGGGCGTGAGAGACCGTTCAACGCCGACACGCCCCGCGCGGATCATCGCCATAGAGCGTCCCGGGCTAAGATTCCGCCGCGGCGGGAGCTTCGCTGGCTTTCTTGCCCCGCTTGAGGCTGGCCAGTCCCGTGCTAGAAAACTTATTCTTGAACTTTTCGATGCGGCCCGCGGTGTCGACAAATTTCAGCTTGCCGGTAAAAAACGGGTGGCAAGAGTTGCAAATATCAACCTTCAACTCGGGCACCGTGCTGCGCGTTTGAAACGTGTTGCCACAACCACAGCTTACCGTGGTCAGGACATAACGGGGATGAATATCTTTTTTCATGGTCTCATTCCACGGTTAAAGCTGTTACGTTCCACAGGGAAAGCCGAACCCGCAAATATCTAGTTCTTTTCGTAACTTGCGGGAGCAACTCTGTTGTTGAAATGGGAATTTAGCATTATATTCGGCCAAAAATCCGGGGACAAGGGGGCCAAATCGGCATTTACCCGTTTCCACTTCGCCACTCATTTTTTGTCCTTATAATAATGTATACTTAAATGTCAAAATTCATCGAATTTCCCACTTTCCCCCCGTTCTCCTATTTTGCCGCCCCCCCTCCGCCTCATGTCCCGCACCGCCACGATCGCGCGCAAAACAGCCGAAACCGACATCCAACTCACCCTCAATCTGAATGGGGGCGGAAATAGCCAAATCCAGACCGGTATCGGCTTTTTTGACCACATGCTGACCCTCTTTGCCAAGCATGGGGCCTTTGACCTGGAAATCCTCGCGACCGGGGACCTGCATGTCGATCAGCACCACACCGTCGAGGATACCGGCATCGCCCTGGGCCAGGCCCTCAAACAAGCCCTGGGGGACAAGGCCGGCATCCAGCGGTATGGCCACTTTACCCTGCCGATGGAAGAAACCCTGGTCACCACCGCCATCGACCTGAGTGGCCGATACGCCCTGGTCCTGCTGGCTCCCTTCACCACGGCCAAGATTGGCGACTTTGACAGCGAACTGGTCGAGGACTTTTGGCAGGCCTTTGCCGCCAATGGACTGCTGAACCTGCACATCCTGCTGCATCATGGGCGTAACAACCACCACATTGCCGAGGCCATCTTTAAGGCCACTGCCCGCGCCCTGCGCATGGCGGTCTCCGCCGATCCCCGGATGCCGGGCATCCCTAGTACCAAGGGAAGTTTGTAAGAGGAGCGTTAGAGTCATTGAGCAGTGGAGTAATGGAAGAGGTGATAGAATTTGTACAAATTCAGGGATCGAGGAAGTAGATCTGAAATCTGAAATTTCAAATCTAAGATCATTGATTTGCCTTTACCCTCCTTCTCCCCTTTTCCACCTTCCACCCTTTCCGCATTCTTAATTCGGCATTCTTCATTCTTCATTGCACCCCCCATGCCTGATTTTGTCACTGTCGCCCAGGTTGGTTCGATTCCCGAGCACCAGGGAATCACGGTTACCGTGGGGGAGCGTCTCATCGCGATTTTTTATGAAAATGGCCAATATTTGGCGATTGACGACTTGTGCCCGCATATGGGGGCCTCTTTGGGGGCGGGGGAGTGTCACGGCGGCGTGGTCGCCTGTCCCTGGCATGCGTGGCGGTTCCGCGTGAGCGATGGTTGCTGGCTGGACAATCCGCGGATTAAAATTGATAGCTTTCCGGTGCGCATCCAGGGGTCGGATATCCAAGTTGCCCTGCCTGATCCTGCAACATCCTAATGATTTAACGTTTTTCTTTTTACATTGGTCCGCCGCTATGCCCCCGTTGGATGACCGCATTGCCGAGGTACTGGCCCGCTTGCGCCTCTTACCACGGGTCACGGTTCGCAAAATGTTTGGCGGGGCGGGATTGTACTGCCAAGGGGTGATCTTTGGCTTGATCGCGGATGGGCGGTTGTATTTTCGCGTGGATGAGGAGTCGCGCGGCCCCTACGAGGCGGCGGGGATGAGTTTTTTTGTGCCTTGGCCCGAAAAAGTCATCAACGATAAGCCGCAACATGCCATGCGTAGCTACTACGAAGTCCCGCCCCGCATTGAACGCAGCCCGGAGGAACTATGCCAATGGGCCAGTACGGCCCTGGCAATTGCCCAAAAAAACAGCAAGGTAAGGAAAAAATCCACCCCAAAGCGCAAAAACGCAAACAATTCCAGCCGCACCACAAAGCGCAAAAGTTCAACCAAACAAAAAAGCCTCTCCAAGCGAAAAAGTCAGCTCCCAATGCAAATAAAATCCCAACCACGAAAAAGGCCCGGATTGGAATAAAATTGTTCCGGCCAAGCTGAAAAAAGAGGCATTTTAGCTCTTGCCGCCAGCGCTAGCTGATTCAAGGTCAGCGAAATTTGCCGCTGAATTGCGCCAGGATTGCGCAGGAATGTGTCATGAGAAGCAATTTCCATCCCACATACGAAAAAAACCACCTTGCCGCATCCCTTTCTGCCCCGAAACAAAAGGGATTAGGCTGGCAAGGTGGTTCATAAATGTGGGCTTCACACCCAATTCAAAAATATAACTAAGCATAACTCAACTAATCGTTTTGCAAATTTAACACATTTTGTAGGTCCAAACCGGCAAAAAACCGGCAAGTTGCGATTTTTGCGCATCCGGTTTAGGATATTTACACGACTGAATGCTTCGTTTGTGTCGATCTCCTGCGGCCCTGGTGAGAATTAAGAGGCAACCATGCCGACAGTAACGCCCCTGGGAGACAAACTCCGCCACCTGCGTGTCGCCCACGGCCTAAAGCAATTGGAGTTGGCCTTGCGCGCGGGAGTTTCCGAGCGAACGGTGCGTTCCGCGGAAAAAGGTGTGCCAATACGCTACGACCTGCTGGAGTTTCTGGCGATCGCCCTGGGGGTGCCGCTGCACGAAGTTTCGGTCCCCTCTAGCGAATTAAATGAGCTGCTGCGGTGGCGAAAGAATTGTCAAATTCTTATGGATTCCGCGAAAGAAGCATTGCTCGAACGCAAGCCTACCATCCTTTTGGATGTCGCCCATCCCAACTTGGCGATTTATTATTTTGGAGCGTTGCGGCGGGTAGAATCCATCAACGAAATGTTGGGGGAGTATCATGGGCGGGACGGCATCCACCAATTCATAGAAAACGCCGACCGTTTTTGGGAAAAATCCCAGACGGGTTTGATCACGATGGAGTCACCCGCCGGGTCGGGGGATACGGTGCAACTGGGGGGATATCACGAGTTTTTACAAGACGATGGCCAGAGCATTTGGGGACGATACTCGCTGATCGCAGATTTTGACGGAGGGGCGCTACGCTCGCTGCAAGGAATTATGGTGCCAGGCACCCCGCAACAATAAGAGTTGTAACTATGTAGCGGCATTCGCCAGAATGCCGAAAAACCCTCGTATTGCAAACATTTACACGCCACCCCGCCGCATGCGCAGAAATGATTACCATTTTGTAATTTCAATATTTTGCTTGAATAGCGCTTTGCCACCATTATACTACTGATGCGTATGTTTACTGATCAGTTTACGCCCACGCACCGGTTTTTGTATAATTCCGCAGTTTTCAACAGGGAATCCGCTCATGAATCGCAGCTTTGCAATTGTACTTTGGTGCTGGACGACTTTCATGGTGGCGCCGCTCTGGCTAGCTAGCTCTCGTCCCGCGAACGCCAGCCTGGTTTATTCAAACGACTTTGAAAGCAATACGACGGGCTTTACGAACGCGGGCGTGCTGCCGGCACTGACACGGACGAACCTTCCCACTGATGGAGGCGGATTAGCCTCGCCGAATCAATCGCAGTGGCTGGGCCGCCTGGGTCATAATATTGCCAAGAGCACCGCGAATAAAGAAATTGTGAACCTGTCTGTTGCGGGACTGACACCGGGGCAGTCGTATATCGTCGCCTTTGATTTGCTCATCGGCGCGTCCTGGGACGGGGCGGCTAACGGTTACGGCACCGATGCCTGGTACTTTTCTGTTAATGGCACGCGGCTGGTGGACACCATGTTCTCTAACGGAGACCAAGGCCGGGACTACGGCGCGTATTCTCCCCAGCGTTACAGCGATACGCATTTTGCCGACCCCAACTTGCCGGATGTTGCCGCTTTTACGGGGGCGGAGTTTTCCCGGCGAGAAGGCCCCGGCTACAGCGGTTATTATGGCATTTACTATTTCAGCCGCGGCGCAAACAACCCGACTTTAACTTTTACGGCAACCGCCTCGACCGCCACGCTCGAGTGGGCTCGATTTAGCGGAGGTGTGAATTTTGGCGATAGCGGCGACGAGTACTGGGCACTGGATAACGTGGCCGTAACCCTCGTGCCAGAACCGTCCAGCGTTGCGCTGCTCGCCTCGACCTTGGTGGTATTCGGCGGAATATGCCTGCGTCGACGGCGACGCGTGGTGGTATCGTAGGGCGAAACTGGTTCGGCCAATAATAGGCTAAATATACGGCCAACGGTGCCAATACGAACGCGGCGGATCACGATCCGGCCCACAAGGCTTTCACGGCACCGGGACGGTGCCTGCTACAATTGCAGCGCGTCGCTGCAAAACTGTTTGGCGATAGAGTCGCCGCTTACAGATTGGCTCCTCCGTGAACCTCGGTCTTTCCTCCGTGACTCCGTGTTAGATGTATTTTCTAGTCTGGCTGGACAGCGCTGGTTCTGGCTTTCACGGCACCGGGACGGTGCCTGCTACACAAACCGGTGATTCTCATCATCCCGACCGTAGCCCGGTTCGATGCCCAGCCGCATTTTTAGCTCCTCGAACGCGCTGGCAAATGTATCGCTCGACGAATGGACGTGTTCCGCCTCGGTGATGAATTTCATCTGGTCGTCGCAGGGGAGACAGCGGTCCCGCAAAACCCCCTCAAACTCGCGCAACTCATGCCCATAGGCGATGATCAGCTTGTGCTCGTCGAATTGCACTTCCAGGGGGATTTGCGGATTGAGCACCGCGATCCCCGTGCAACCGTCATGCGTCAGCAATTCCTCATAATCGTACAGAATGCTTTTTAGCACCGGCAGGTCGATGTGCTCGCGATAGAGGTCGACATGTCCCCGCTGGTCGCGATTGTGGCTGGTCTCCAGGACCACATCGACCACATTTCCCAACGGATCAAGCATATCTAGAAATGTGTCAAACAGCTCGGGCAAAGTGACCGCCGCCATGAGGACCGGCACTTTGCTTTTTGACTGGTCGTCCTGGTAGCAATCATGCCGAAAACCCGCGCGCGGCACCACTTCCAGGCTATACGCCGGGCGGATCGCCTCGCTCAAAATGAATTCGCCATATTTGGCGACGTTCAAATGCGTTTCCAGCTCGGCTTCGCTCAACTGCTCAAAGCTGCTGGGCGGACGATTTCCAGTACCGTCCCGAAAGACGTTGCGGAAGAACTTCTTCAAAAACCCCATCGGCGACCTCGGCTCGCTGTCATCACATGGTGCGGATACAACCGCGGCCCTGGGTAGAGGCGCGATTGAATCGTAAAATCACGTTCTTGGCGTTTGCCGCCGCCGGTACTTCAGGGGGACCCGGCTGTTGCAAGTCACAATATTTCCTGGCAAGGCAATATTGATAGCCATCGTGTCCGCTTCGTGCGGGAACACGATGAACCTACGCTCCACTGCTACGAATCCGGCTACTCAGCCGTTCGTCATTGAAGTTTAGCACTTGGTTCGCGGACTGCCGGACCCTTTCTGGACTTTTTAACAGACTTCCACGACCGATTGCGCCACGCGTAACAATCAGGAGCACTCTGCCACAGCGGATACGCGGGGAACTTTACCCGCAAGATTGGACTGGCACGTTTTTACCCCCCAAAGGTAACGTATAACCGGCCTAGCTTGACTTCCGGCCCGTTCCCGGTTGAGTTTTCAGAAAAATTTTTCCGACGTACAGTTGGTTAATATTCCCGACCGGTCCTGTTTGCATTTTTTTGGGCCAATTTATAGCCTATAGCCTTATTTCCCATGGCTGCTTCGCCCACCACTGCTACGTTCCAGCGCCGCCATGGCCGGTTATTACGGCTATGTCAATTATGCTTGGGCGTGGTCTGGCTGGCGGGTTGTGGTCCCGGCGACACCGGGTCCAGCGCCCTGCATGACACCGAGCAAGAAACTTTGCCCCCCCGGCAAACTCAACCGCTGGCCCCGGGGCAGGCGAATCAACCACCCCGGGGGACGCCGGATGGGGCGGATATTCCAGTAGAGTTGACCGTTCCGGCAAACTCCCGGGCATCCTGGGCACAAGTCTATTTAGCGGGTCAACCGGTAGGCTACCAACAAACGGTGTGGACGGGCGGGGCATCACTGTCTGATCCTCCGCGCGAGCTACAAGAACTGCTAGTATTGGATCAACCCTTGGCCACGCGGGAATGGACCCGCGAAGTTCAAAACGAGGACGGGAAAGTAGTATCCCTGGAACTGTGGCGGCAAACACCCACCGAAAGAACCAGCATCCTCGCCAACATTCAGGCCGACCAGTGTGTCTTGCGCCATGTGATCAATGGGCAGACAGAGAACGCTACTTTTGCCTGGACCAACCTGCGTGCCGGAATCTTTGCCCTCGAACAAGAGTTAAAGCGTCAACCCCTGAAACCCGCGACAGAGCGCGTGATCCACGTCTGTGTCTTGGACAATCGGCGGCAAGTCCCGCTGGTGCTCTCGGCCCGGCCTAACTGGCATAAAGATCAAACTCAATTCCCGGGCAAACAGCTCTTGCCGGTCAATTTTTGCTGGCAGTTTGACCACCACACGGAACTTTCGGGCACGCTTTGGCAGGACGAGACCGGCGAAATTTGGCTGACTGAGTATCCGGCGGCGCAGCTTTGTTATGTCCGGGCTGATCGCCAGGCGGCGCTAGCGCCCCGCTCCCCCCTGAATTCACGGCAACTTTTACCGGAAAAGATAGTCCTGGGTAACTCTGCCGACCAGGGGCTTGATCTCGGCGACTTGCATTCCGCGAAACGGATCACGTTTTTGCTGCAACACCCCCGTCAAAATCCCGCCGACTGGGTGGCGTCCCGCCCCTGGCAAACGGTTGTTCCCGTGGACGCGCAGTCATGCCGCGTGACCGTCACTCGCTCGCGGTTGACAGATGCCGCCCCGATATCGTCCGCTTATACCGCAAGCCAGGATTCAGCCCCATACTTGGCGGCCAATCGCTGGCTAGAACTGGACGATCCGGCAATTCGCCAGCTTGCCGCTGAAATTCGTGATTCCGCCGACCAATCACCAAATATGGCACAGCGCATTGCTGCCACAGCGCAACAGCGCATCCAGCCGCTAGGAACCAATCACAACTTTTTATCCGCCGCCCAGGCCCTGCGGCAGGGGAGGGGGGACTGCTCTGAATATTCCACATTATTTGTGGCTCTGGCCCGCGCATCCGGCCTTCCCGCACGGGGATGCGTGGGCCTGGTTTGGATGCCCGGGGAACGAGCTTTTAGCTATCACATGTGGAGTGAATGTTACCAGCAAGGGGTCTGGCAGCCGCTGGATGCCTCTTTCAACCGTTCAGAACTGACGCCCGGCTATCTGCAGTTCGACCTGGATCCGCTGGCTGATAGCACCACGGAACTAACATTCTTAAAACTATTTTCTATGAAGGGACTGAAAATCACTGTGGAAAACCTGGAAAAAGTCGTGTCAAAAGACAAATAAATCTGACGTAAACTATTACGCAAAAAAGACTTGCGATTAACGCGCTATTTTTGACAAAGGAATGACAATTCCGCGACTAACATCTGACAATCAAAACTCGTCCCCTCGCTAGAATTTCGACGAGTTAACTGTTGTGCGTCCACATAAGGCGATATTTAGGCCTTTCCCCGGGCGCAACCCGACCTTTCCAGTTTGAGCTTGCAAAGGATTACCATGGCAACTAATGCCAAATTGACCCTGGCCGACGGATTGCTTGCCGCCAGTTCCGCACCCACCCAGCGTATTCCGCTGAAAAAACATAAAACTAAGCAACCAGTCACTTCCAAGACACCCCAGGCCCCGCAGGGCAAAAACCGGGGGAATCCGCAGAAACCTGGAAAACAGCAACCGAGCGAGAAATCCCCCCGGGATAAAAGTTCCCGTGACAAAGATTCCGCCCAACAAAAGCTGGATTTAATACGTCGTGCCGCCTTGGAAAAAGCGGCCCCCCTACCAAACGGCGAGCAGGTTGGCCAAACCGCCGTTGTCAAAGAGAAAAAGCCGATCCCCCCCCAGCCCACGGGTATTTATGACCCGCAAAATCCCTGGAAAAGTGGGGTGGATTGGTTCATTGTGGGCTGGATCGCGCTGGCGCATGTGGGGGCATTGGCGGCTCCATTTGTGTTTACCTGGCATGCCTTGATTTATACCGCGATCACCATTTGGTTTACCGCGTCCATTGGTATTTGCCTGGGATATCACCGGCTGCTGACGCACAACAGTTTTAAGACCTATCGGCCCATTCGTTGGTTTCTGGCGCTCTTAGGCAGTTTGACGGGTGAAGGCTCCGCCATGAATTGGGTGGCGAATCACCGGATGCACCACCAACATAGTGACAAGGATGGCGACCCGCATTCGCCGCGGCATGGGGGATTGTGGTCGCACATGCTGTGGTTTATGCCGCATCAGGGGGCCGTCTGGCAAAAGGCGATGTACGAGCACTACATCCCGGATATGTACCGCGATCCGGTCATGCGTTTTTTAGACAAGACATTTTTGTTGTGGCACTTTGTCGTGGGCTTTGGAACGCTGTTCGGCGCGTACGCCATTTATCAAGATTGGTACACGGCGTGGTCCTTTGTGGTGTGGGGCGTGTTTGTGCGGATGGTGTATACCATGCACATCACCTGGTTTGTCAACTCTGCCACGCACACCTGGGGATACCGCAACTACGAAACCACCGACGACAGCACCAATCTGTGGTGGGTGGGATTGGCCGCCTTTGGCGAGGGGTGGCATAACAACCACCATGCCTACCAAACGATGGCCAAACATGGCCACAAATGGTGGGAAGTCGACGTGACGTACTGGGCGATTTTGGCCATGGAAAAGTGTGGTCTGGCCTGGAACGTGGTAAAGGATAGGCCGAATCACAAGCCGGCGTAGAGGGGGTGGGTAGTTCGGCTGTTCGATTGCGGGCCAAGGGCGTTTGCTCCTTGCGAACCTATGTCCCGACCTATCTCAGCCGTGCTTTTTTTGAATTGGGGCAAAAGCAGGGTCGGCCGTAATAGGACGCTGATAAACGCGGATGAAGACGGATTTACACGAATGAAGATTTGGGGATGCGATTGAATTTATTTGAACACACATAATACCGATTGAGCTAATTTTCACAGATCGGATTTAAAGTTAAACGTAAAATTTTTTGGTAGTGTGTGAAGTGTAATCGTCGTGACTTTGTATCCTACAAACATCGTTATTCTAATTTAAAAACGGCACGCGTACTATTACAAGGTTGATTCATAAAAAAATCAATCTTTGGTCGCTGATGTCTTAGTACCACTGTTTATTCCTTTTCCATGCCTCTCTTGCATTGGCTAGCCTGGAGCGGATACGTGGTATTGTTTGCCTGTATGGCGGGCGGATTAACTCTCGCATCGTTTTATTTGCGTCCCGCGAACCACCGCGCGCTGTTGACCGCCTGGGTGAGCCTCTTGACGGGGGCGGTCTTTTTGGCCCTGCGAATCAGCCAGTGGCTCGTAGCGGAATTATTGCCCACGATGATTGCCCTGGGAATCGTGGCGCTAGTATTGTTGAGCGCTGGTGTGAATGCCGCGTATGAGCAGGGGCGCCGGTCGGCTAGTGACGACGCGCCAAAGGTATAACCATACTGGTTTTTCGAGGAGCGCTCCCAGGCGAATCTGCTAATCGGGATTGTGCATCGCCGCATGAATTTGTGGATTATGGCTCTAGCACGCCATAGTCCTCGTCCTGCAATTCTCGATTAATCGCAGCCGCGGCTGTCGCCCCCTCGGCAGCGGCCACGATGGCGAATTGCACGTCCCCATCAGCGTCGCCCGCGATGTAAAGTCCTGGAATGTTGGTGGTTTGCTTTTTATGAGAGCGTATTAGTCCATCCGGATCGCAATCACACCCTAGCAATTCGGGAAGTCGCGACCGTTGACGCTGCTCACTGGCAAAGAATAAGGCATCACAGGCAAGCGACGGCCCATTTTCAAAGACGACCAGGTTCAGAAAGCCATTTGGTCCGGACTGTACTTGGGCCACTTTATCTGGCCGATAGCCTAGTTTACGTTCTTGTAAAAAAGCTTGCTGCGCGGGGGAAAGCTCTTGCCCCTGTGTGCAGACGGTGATCAGCTCGGACCAATTTCGCAATGCCAGAGCTAATCCCACAGGGGCGGGTCCATCCCCAAGTGCCACTAAGTGTCCATGACGGTGTTCCCAACCGTCGCAATAAGGACAGTGATAAACCCCTTTGCCGTAAAGATCACGAAGATTCTCTATTTCAGGCAACACATCCAAAGTGCCGGTGGCTAACAATAATTTTCGCGCGTGTCGCGGAGGACCATCAGCGGTTATGATGGTAAAACGCCCATGATCCGTAGGATTAGTGTGGGCGGATAGTACTTCGGCGGAAACAATTTCCGCACCGTAGCTCAGGGCTTGCTGTCTCCCTCGAGCGCGTAATTCCCGTGGAGAACAGTTTTCCAACCCTAGATATCCATTCAATTGGCGGGCGGCGTAATTGCGCGGCTTATCATGGTCAAACAGAATAACTTGGCGGCAACACCTGCCAAGAATTAAAGCGGCGCTCAAGCCGGCGGGTCCGCCCCCAATAATTGCGACATCAGTTATTTTCACTATTTTCATCAAGCTGACCATAATTAGACCAGCATTGCTCCTTAGGTGCTATCTCAACTTCTATGCCGCGCTCTTTGGCCAAAGCGCGTTCTAATTGGTTCAACTCTTTGGGATCCCGTTGATGGCCGGTAATCTCTTTTTGCGCTTGGCCCATGGTTTCCATCACTTGCATAACCGGATCCTCGACATATTCCCACTCTTCGCCGGCGGGCCAAGGACCTTGACCTTCGTTCCAGGGTCCGCGAGTATCCTCGACACCGTTGGACATATTAAATGCCGTATGGGTAAAGCGGGCATCGCCTTGAAATATTCCCGGGGGAAAATTAGGCATAATAGTCGCAAGCGCGGCGTTGAATTGCTGAAAGTGGGCAATTTCCCGCGTCATTAAAAATCGCAACGTATCTTGGACATACGGATCATCGGTGAATTGCAACAGGCGTTCATATAAAATTTTAGCGCGGGTTTCCGCTCCTATATTCGAACGCAAGTCCACGCTAAGATCCCCATTGGCGTTCACAAACGAACCCGTCCAGGGAACTCCCACGCTATCCGTGACCACGGGACCACCCGCCGATTCCAGTAAAAACTTGGGGTTATCCATCGCCATTTGAATGATGTTGCTTTTTTTAGCCGAACCATTTCCCATTTGAGTAACCAGATTCCCCTCGGCTGCGTCTTTCAACGCGCCGTTGACCCCTGTTAGTAGCATGGTTATGGTCGCACCCACAATTTCCAAATGGCTAAATTCCTCGGTCGCGATATCCATCAGCAAATCATATTTATCCGGATATTCCCGGCGACAGCCAAAAGCTTGCACAAAGTACTGCATGGCCGCCTTTAATTCGCCATTTCCTCCCCCAAACTGTTCCAATAGCAGTTTGGCAAAACGGGGATCCGGTTGTGATACACGGGCATCAAACTGTAAATCTTTAATGTGCTGAAACATCTTCTTTCCCTTCCAATAGATAAATAGGCCGCAATATGGCATCTTTTGAGCAAATTAAATACCAATTTGGCAATCCCTCCCCACTTACTTCTAAATAGCACTGGCATGGTTCCCATTCTTGCAACATGAAAGTGCCGCGATCAGTTCGCAATGTTTTTTGGGCCACTACATTGCCTGTAAGAGCAGTCGGTAAATAAATCTAGTGGAGCAAGCAAAGAAAATATTCAAATAATTATTGTCAACATGCTTGATTAAGGTATAAAAATCGCGAGTTTTTCAAGGAAGATCGTAATTCCCCCGAGGGCTTTGCCGTTTAAACGACCATTGCAAAATAATCTCAATTTGCTAAATTCTATTGGATTAACAGAGTTGCAAAACTTCATTTCTGGACCATGGACTGGGCGGTTGGCGCGTGGCCGCCGGCTCGGCCATTGGCAAAAGGTAAAAAAACCATGGCAGTAACCAAGGAAACCCGGCAAAAACTGATAGCGGATTTTAAGCGGGGAGAGACGGATTCGGGATCACCGGAAGTGCAAATTGCTTTATTGACGGCCCGGATTAATGATCTGACGGACCATTTTCGCACCCATGACAAGGACTATGCCAGCCGCCGCGGCTTGATGAAGATGGTCAGCAACCGCCGCCGTCTGTTGGATTACCTCAAAAGCATAGATCCCCAGCGTTATCTGGATGTGATCAAGCGCCTTGACATCCGTAAGTAACCGCTCTCCCCATTCCTTCTCGAATGGGGATTTTTGTTTTTTGTCGGTCCGCTACCCAGGGAAGCTTTTTTTGGGGAGCAACCGCCTGGGCGTCAAAGGGGAGAAATTTCTGCCGCGATTCGTGGGTGATCGCTCCCAACAGCATCACCCCCTATCCGCTGCCGCATTTTTATAGCGGCATTTCGGCACGCCCCCGTTTTTTTATCTAACATTGGCTTCGTACACAAAGATAGGAATTACCCTTGAAAGTTCGCGTTGAAAAACAGATTGGCTCACAAATCTTGGCATTGGAAACCGGTTTTTACGCCAAGCAAGCGGCCGGGAGCATTTGGCTAAGGTATGGCGAAAATGTGGTCCTGGTCGCGGCAACGACCGGCGCGCCCCGCGCGGGAACGGACTTTTTTCCCTTGACCTGCGATTACCGCGAGCGGACCGCCGCCGCGGGTAAATTTCCCGGCGGGTTTATCAAGCGCGAGGGACGCCCCAGTACCAAGGAAACTCTTACCTCGCGCCTGATGGATCGGCCCATTCGGCCCCTCTTTCCCGCGGGGTTTTATGACGAGGTTCAGATCCAGGCAATGGTCCTGGCCACGGATAAATGCCACGACCCCGATGTCCTGGCGATGATTGGCGCGTCGGCGGCGTTGACAGTCTCTTCCCTGCCGTTTGAGGGGCCGATTGGTTCAGTGCGTCTGGGCCTGGTGGAAGGCCAATTTGTGGTCTTTCCTAGTTATGAACAATTGGAATCCAGCGATCTGGATTTGATTGTTTCGGGCAGTAAGGACGCGGTGCTGATGATCGAGGGATTTGCCCGTGAATTGCCGGAGGACCGCATGGCCGAGGCGATCATGGAGGCCCACCGCGTCATTCGCGAAATTTGCGACATGCAGATCGAGTTGCAAGCCAAGGTGGGCGTGCAAAAGACGGTGTTCACCTCTCCGCCGGATGATGGCTTGTATGACCGGCTGCGCAGCAGCTATGCCGATCAGTATAAAACCGCCAAAACCACCGAAGGCAAACAAAATCGCGCCGCGGCGGTAAAAGCGCTAAAGGAGCAAGTAAAAGCCGCCTGCATTCCCGATGCCGCCGCAGCGGGGGCTTATACGGACGCGGCCTTTAGCAATGCCTGGAGTCGCTTTGAAGAGCGCATGGTCCGCGATCTGATCCTGGCCGGGCGTCGTGCCGATGGCCGCGCCAACCAGGCCCTGCGCGACATCTATTGCGAGGTCGACGTCCTACCCCGCGTGCATGGCTCCGCCGTCTTTCAACGCGGCGAAACCCAGGCACTTATCACCGTTGTGCTGGGGACGGCCCGGGACGAACAAAAGGTCGAGGGCCTGGTGGATGAATACTCTAAAAAATTCATGCTGGAGTATAACTTCCCGCCGTTTTCCGTGGGCGAGACCAAACCCATCCGCGGTCCCGGCCGCCGCGAAATTGGCCACGGCATGCTGGCCGAACGTAGCGTCAAGCCCGTTCTGCCCGATCCCGAGCAATTTCCCTACACCATCAAGGTGATCTCCGACATTTTGGAATCCAACGGCTCTAGCAGCATGGCCAGCACCTGCGGCGCGGTCCTGGGCCTGATGTCGGCGGGTGTTCCCATCAGCAATCCTGTCGCCGGTATTTCCATAGGCCTGGTCAAAGAGACCGACGATCAATGGGTCCTGTTAACCGACATCATTGGCGACGAGGACCATTATGGCGACATGGACTTTAAGATCGCCGGTACACAACGGGGAATCACCGGCATTCAACTCGACCTAAAGATCGCCGGCATCAACGAAGCGATCATTCGCGGCACGCTGGCCCAGGCGCGAGAAGCCCGAATCGAGATTTTGCGCAAAATGCTCAGCGCGATCAACCGTCCCCGGGCGGAGATTTCGCCATTTGCCCCGCGGTTGCTGCGGACCAAGATCGACCCGGAAAAGATCGGCCTGCTGATCGGCCCTGGCGGCAAAATGATTCGCAGCATTCAGGATACGACCGGCGCGGTGATCGAGGTGGACGACGACGGAACGGTGGTCGTGGCCAGCGACAATATGCAATCCGCCCAGGCCGCCATGGCCAAGGTGGAGGCCCTGACCGCCAGCGTGCAGATTGGCCGCATCTACGAGGGACGCGTCACCAGTGTCAAGGACTTTGGCGCGTTTATCGAGATTCTGCCCGGCCGCGACGGCCTGTGCCACATCAGCGAGCTTTCCGACGATTACGTCAAAAGCGTCCACGACGTTTGCAAGGTGGGAGACTACCTGCATGTCAAGGTCATCGCCATTGACGAGCAAGACCGCATTAAACTGAGCCGCAAAGTCGCCATGCGGGAAATGAACGGAAATGGCGGCACCGCTAACGGCGATGGGGGGGATCAGTAATCAATCAACTGGAAAATTGCTGGGGATTTAGCCGCCGGGGTCACTCGGCGGCTTTTTTATTGCATAGAATACAGACGGACCCCATTACTTCAAAACTTAAAACCAGACTCCCCGCCATGCCCCAACTTGCCGCTTTTCCCAAAGCCTGGATGGACCCGCTCTGCGTGACCGGTACGATGACCCTACGGGAATGGATCGATCTGGCCCGACAATTGCCGATCCAGGGATTGGAATTTTATAGCGGCTTTTTAGAGCTGCAACAGCCGGGGATGATCGCCGCCGCGCGGCGCATGGCGGAAGATGCCGGACTGACGATTCCCATGTATTGTTGCTCGCCCGATTTTACGCATCCGGACGCCGCCTATCGCCAGCAACAAATTGACAGTCAACGCCGCTGGATTGACGAGTGTGCCGAGCTGGGGGGCACATTTTGCCGCGTCTTATCCGGGCAGCGGCGGCCCGAACTATCGCGGGAGGAGGGACTTACCCTGGCGGCCCAGTCCATTCAGGCCTGTTTACCACACGCCCACGCCCGGGGCGTGACGCTGATTCTGGAAAACCACTACAAGGACAATTACTGGCAATTTCCCGAATTTGCCCAGGCGATGGATTTATTTTGCGATTTGGTAGCCCGGATAGAGGATCCCCGTTTTGGCGTGAATTATGATCCCAGCAACACCATCCTGGCCGGGGAGGACCCATTGGAGTTGCTGCGCCGGGTGCGGCACCGCGTGGTGAGCATGCATGCCAGCGATCGGTATCTGGCGGAGGGGACGATTGACGATCTGCGTCGGGAGGAAGGCTCTGTCGGTTACGCCCGGCGGCTGCGGCATGGTGAAATTGGCAAGGGGCTAAACGACTATGACGAAATTTTTCGGCTATTGCGGGAGGCCGGGTTTGACGGCTGGATCAGCATCGAGGATGGGGTGGATGGCTTTGAGCAACTGCTGCGCAGCGCGCAGTTTTTGCAGCGTAAAATCCAACAATATTGGCCCGGTTAATGGGATAATTTTTGCAATAGACGCTTGAGTGAGTCAGGACGCGGGGACACTATCGTCGCAAACGTGTCCGTTCCGTCCCCCAGGAGAACGGTCCAATCATCCATACCCCGTTGTCTCTCCCGACTATAATTCATAATGTTGGCATACTCCCCTTTGCTGGAGTGTGTCTTTGACGTTTCTGGTTGATGCCGTTCATCAATGTAAAATACGCCTGCAAACAGCCAAATCGTGCCGCATATGCCAGTCCCCGCGACCAGCCTCGATGCCGTGTTGAGTCAATTTCCCAGCCAATTGGGACACACATTGGCGGAGCTTTCCGCCGCGCGGGACGTGCTTGTGGTGTTTTTGCGACATTCCGGGTGCACGTTTTGCCGCGAGGCCCTGGCTGATTTGCACGCCCAACGCGAGCGCATCGAGGCCGCGGGAATTCGCCTGGCCCTGGTGCATATGGGCCGGGAAGATCAACATACCGCGCGGTTTTTTGCCGCTTATCAATTAGATGACGTGGATCGCTACAGCGACCCCGAGCGTCAGTTGTACCGCGCGTTTGAGCTTTCGCGGGGGAATTTTTGGCAACTTCTAGGTCCGGCGGTCTGGTGGCGCGGGGCGCAGGCTTTTTTTCGGGGGCATGGCATCGGTTGGCTGAATGGCGATGGCATGCAACTGCCCGGCGTTTTCTTGCTCCGCGCTGGCCGGGTAATTCGGGAATTTCGTCACCGCACCGCCGCCGACCGTCCGGAATATGCCACCCTGGCTTGTCCGCGTTAGCGGCTAGGGGAGTTTATCGCCGCACTGCCTGGGATCCTTTCGAGGCTGCCTGGTACCCCCCGCGCACTTCTTTTTAGTGCATGACTAACGTAAACTATTGCCTCGGGCGCAGGCAATTTCCGTTATTTTCTGTTCACCATGATACCCGCCGGTATTCCCAGCGAAGCCGAACAACAATCCCGCGTCGACCAGGCGGTCGAAATGGCGGCGCTGGCGGGCGGACTAGCCCACGAAATCAAAAATCCGCTTTCCACCATTCGCATGAACATGGAGTTGTTGGCCGAGGATTTTGCCGACGCCGTCTCTCCCCGCGATCGCCGGGCCCTCAATAAAATCCGTCTGGTCGAACGCGAAGCCCTGCGCCTGCAAAATATTCTGGATGATTTTCTGAATTTTACCAAAGCGCGGCGGATGGATCTGCTGCCCGCCGACCTTAACGCCGAAATCGAGCAACTGCTAGAGGTCTACGCGCCGCAGGCCGCCGAAGCAAAGGTCGATCTGTTGACTTATTTAGACCCCGAGCTTCCCGGCGTTCGGCTGGACACCCAGGCTTTTCAGGCCGTGCTGTGGAACCTGATCCTCAACGCCCAGCAAGCCATGCCCGACGGCGGGCAATTGGTGGTGCGCACCAGTTCCGTGGGACCAGCGGTCCTTTTGGAATTTATCGACACCGGTTGCGGCATGGAGGAAGCCACCATTACCAAAATTTTTGAACCATTCTATAGCACCAAGCCCGGAGGATCGGGCCTGGGCCTTCCCATGACTAAAAAAATCGTGGAAGCGCATGGCGGCGCAATTGATATTCAAAGCGAGCCGGGCCGGGGATCAAAATTTACCATCATCTTACCCGTCTTGCCCCGTTTGGGAGGAGACGAACCCGCCGCGCAGGCTCCGGCCGCTGCATAATGTGTTCTGGCGATTCTGGAATAGCTAGCACCAGGGTGCGCCCGCATAAAATTACGGTTTTTGTCAGTAAATCGGTCTTGTGGCAAAAACTCTGGTGGCGGTACGCTTGTCCGGCCCAATTGGGTTAATCAAAGACGGCGTGATCCGCCGCTGACAATTCGGCGGAACAATCCGTGGGATTTGAGTATGCCTTGCCATAACGTGGGACGTTGCCAAATCATGCGTGTCTGGCTGCCAATTTTTTGCGGGTTGGGCTGTCTGCTGGCGACCGGATGCCAAAGCGTAAATCCGTTTTATACAAAGCCATCGGCCACCGCGGAGGATTTGGCCAAATACGGCCCCACGTCCGCCCAACGCATCAAAACCTTGCAAGAGGAATATGCCAAGGGGCCCGGGACCGACGCCGCCGAACAAGCGGCCAAAGCGAATGAACTTGCGCGGCAAATTCAAAATGAGCGCGATCCGCTGGTCCGTTCGCAAATCCTGCGTAACATCGCCTTGTATCCCACGCGTGTGTCGGCCGCCGTGCTGCATGCCGCCACCAACGATCCCGACCAAAACGTCCGCGAAGTCTGCTGCGAACTATGGAGCCAGCGCGGCGATGAGGAAGCGGTGCAAAATTTGCGCGATCGGGCCGTCAACGACGAAAGCATTGATGTCCGGCTGGCCGCTGTTAAGGGATTGGGAGCCACCAAGCAGTCAACCGCCATCGAGGCCCTGGCGCCCATCCTGGAAGAACCCGACCCCGCGCTACAATATCGGGCGGTGCAATCGCTCAAACAACTCAGCGGCCTGGGCTACGGCGACGATGTCAACAAATGGCGCGAATACGTGCAAACTCCCGCCCCCCAACGTCCCCAACCCACGTTGGCGGATAGCCTGGGCCTGCGCGGCTGGTACTAGAAATAGCGGGAAACCCCGGCTTGCTGGAATATCCGGCTAAAAAACAGCAAAATCCAGCTCCGCCCATACCGCCATTTCCCTTGCCGCCAAAATGATAATTCTGTAAACTCCGCGCCCTTCAGAATAAGTGTCTAGGCGGACACGGCGATTAGAGCTGCCACCAATCCGGATTGGGAGTATTTGTTGGGCAACATTTGCTTCCGGCGCACGATGTTAGACGCGTCATTCCGGCCCGTTATGTCCCCCATTTTACAATCGAATTGTGAAATTCCATGCGTTTGAATCGACAGCCCACGAATAAAAGTAAGGCCGCAACCCCGCATCGACCCGCGGTGGGTAAGACCTGTTTTGCCTTGGCAGTGTGTAACGTATTGGCACTGAGTCTGATTTGCCAGGCCGAGCCTGCCTTTCCCCCCGGCGGAGTGGCTCCCTCCGCTCCCCCTCCGGTTCCTTTGGTTGCCGGCGCAATGGCTTCGGGCACGCTCAGCGCTCCGCCACAGTCCGCAACCGCGACAACTTCCACTCCTCCTAGCCGCCCCTTACCCCCGATCCAACCGGGCGTATCTCGTCCGGGACGTTTGCGCCCTGGTACGCCAACGACTATAGCCGAACAGCGCGCCATTGAACAGCGCGCAGCTGAACAGCGGCTGTTTCAAGCTCCAAATTTGCAACCGCCCATATTGGCCACGCGTCCGGCGACCCCGAAGTTGTCCGCCGCAACCCCGGCGGTGGCAGCCCCTGGCAAGTCCGCGTTGACAACCCCCGACACACCGGGTGATACGGCGCAAAAACAGCCACCATCCACCGACAGCAATGATAAGCCGGCTTCTGCCGCGCCCGAGGTACTCTCACCAGGCCCCGCGAGCACGACAGAGCTTTCGCCGGAATTGCTGCGGCTGCGCGAGAAAATCCATCGCGTGCTTAGCATTTATGAACATCGCCAGCAAAATACCCGCGATAACAATTGCTGGGAGGTCATGCACGCCTTTGTGGCGTTTAATTCGCGAACGCAAATTCGCCGGAACCATCCCCAGGGTGAACCGGTCAACGCCATCGGTTGGCTGCTGTGGGGGCAACGTTGCCAAGGGCAGCCGATTTTGACGCTGCAAAACGGCCAACCCCATGCCGAGATTGGCGTCGGAGTGCAGGGGCACCCGGGGCAGCTTTTGGCCATCTTGGCCCAATCGCGCGTCAGCCTCGAGACCCCGCTCAAGATTCAGGGGCGCGATTTTACGCTGCGCGATCTGTTGGAGGCGGAAAAGCGGGACTGCCGTCCAAATACGGAATTAACCTTTCGATTGATTGCATTTAGCCATTACCTGGATTTGAACGAAACCTGGCGCAGTAGCGATGGGCAAGAATGGTCCATCCCGCGCCTGATCCAGGAAGAGCTAAAAGCGCCGATCCGCGGCGCGGCCTGCGGGGGCTGCCACCGGCTTTTTGGCCTGACGTATGCCTATCAACAGCGCATCAAACGTGGCGAACCGCTGGATGGCGAATACGCCAAGGCTAAAAAATATATCGAGGAATACCAGCGTTACGCCTGGTCGATCATGAACCCCGACGGCAGCTTTAGCACGAATTGGTTTTGGCGGGGAGAAAATCGCCCTGATGTCGACCGCAAAATTCAAACCACCGGCCACGTGTACGAATGGCTGATCATCGCCCAATCGCCGGACGAACTCCAATCCGAGCGCATGCAGCGCGGGATTGATTTTTTGGCCGAGAAATTATTGGCCGATCCCCGCCACAATTGGAAACTTGGCCCGCTGGGGCATGCCTTGCACGCGCTCATCATGTATGACGAACGGGTCTTTGGCCAAACCCGCTGGCAGCAGGAACGCCTGGCCATGCGCCCCGCGCCTGCCGTGGCAGGCGTACTAGAAAGGACAAAATCAGCTCCTGGATCCGCTATTTTGTCCCCACCTACGCCGCGGGCAAATGCGGGAGAGCCTATTCCGCAAGAGGTCAATGTTCCCCAACCGGGCGTGCCATCGCTCCAACCGGCAATCAAAAAACCAAGCCTTGCCACAGGGGATCCTCCTATGGCAAACTCCTCACCGGAGCAACAAATACCCAAAACATCGCCAGAAGTTGCCGACCCTGCAACCACCACCAAGAATCAGGATGTTCCCCAACCGATGCCCCCCCGGACCGACACCCCGCCAACCCTAGCTCCACCAGAAAACTTGATTCCCCGCGAGGAGGAGTCCGGGCCGGAACTTTCCCCGCGGGATGAAGGCCAAGCCGATGAACAACCGGCCAAGTAACCGCGATAACCGCCACCGGGCCGCTAAGACGGTTATTTCGTTGGCAAAAACGGGGGTGTCTCTCTGGCTCGGCGTCCCCCGCGTCCGGCGATGCCAATAAATGCGGTGGGACCGCGCGATTCCGCCGATTCTGGGGATTTTTCCGGCTTTTGCTCCTTGCGGAGTGGGTGATTGCGACGTAACATTCTGCGGAACTCTCTTCTTTCCGCGTAAATTGTGGCGGTTTTTGCATGATTTGACGGATTCCTTGAAACAACTTATTGGCCGTGGTCAAAGCCCAACGCATCACTGATCAATTTCGCGATATTGTCCAATTGGCGGCCAAATTAGCCCCCGAGGTGGACGCCGATGCGCTGATGGTGCTGGTGGATGGCCCGACCGACTGGGCTCAACTGAAACAACTGGCCGGGGACGCCCCCTTATTTGTCGCGGCCGATGACAAAACAGCCCTCGAAGGGAGCGAGGAAAGTGGCCTGCGGGGCGTCGTGCTGAACCTTCCGGACGCTCCCGTATATGAAAAGCTGACCCAAGCCCTGGTGGAAAGCGTGGCCGAGGAGATTTTGGCCCCGGGCTCGCGGGTCGTGGCTATCTACAGCGGGTTTGACGTGGGGACCATCGATAGCATGTCAGTCATTAACCTGAGCGAACACCTGGAGCGGCTGACTTCCCGCGATTTACGGCAAATCGAGACCAATGTCCCCCTGGAAACACTGAAATCGGTGGTGGACTTGGCGTTGGATATCGGCCGCGAGGGGCGCGAAGGCAAACCTGTTGGCACGCTCTTTGTCGTAGGGGATACCCGCCGTGTGCTGTCCAGCAGCCACCCCACGGGCTTTGACCCGGTCAAGGGTTACCAACGCAAGGAACGCCTGCTGTCCGACGCGCGGGTGCGCGAAGGGATCAAGGAGATCGCTCAGATGGATGGGGCTTTTATCATTTCCCCGGACGGAGTGGTGGAGGCCGCGGCGCGCTATATTGACGCGCCCGCCACGGGCTTATCGCTAAGCAAGGGGCTAGGCTCACGGCACTGGGCGGCCGCCGCCATTACCAAGGCGACCAAGGCTGTCGCCGTGGTCGTCAGCGAATCCAGCGGCACGGTGCGGATCTTTCAAGGAGGAGAACAAATCCTGCGGATCGAACCGTTCCGCCGCCCGATGAAATGGAAAGATTTTGAATATGAACCGCCGGGGGCAGAGTAAGGCATAGCATAATTTATCTTGCATGCCGCAAATTACCGCTCACTCACGCTGTTTTTTGGCTTAGGACGGTAAGACCTGTCCGAAAACTCTTCCCCCGTGCCGCGGGATGGGGAAAGGCGCGGGGCGGACAGCGGCCGCATCGCAACCAAAGCCGTTAAGAACATCCCTAATAAGAGTGCAACTCCTAGCACCAGCCAAAAAAGTTCGCCGTTCCCCTGTTGTTCCAGTCCATGCCGTAAATTCATCCCAAAAACCGTCGCCACGGTCATCAAGGGAAAAAAGAGCGCCGCCAGCAGATTCAGCCGATGCGCCGCCACCGACATCTCGTACCCGCGCAGGGCCAGTTGCTCACCCTGGGCAGCCACTAAAAAATCAAGTCCGTTTTTGGCGTCGTGATAAAGCAATTCCGCCTGCCGCTCGATTTCACCCGCCCGATCACGCACGGTAATCAGATCCCGCTGATCGGGCAACAGTTCCCGCGCGCTTTGCAAGGTGGCGTGCAGATTGCGTGAGGTGCGCTGCAACGGGACAATCGCCTGCAAGATTTCAAAATATTCACCGGCGACGGCGGCCTGCTGCAACTGCGTTTCCAGGCTATCCAGCTTATCGCCAAACTGCGTTACATGGTTCCGCAGCGCCCCTTGTCCCCCGCCTAGCGTGCTATGCCACTGACCCGCGGCATCCAGCCAAAAAAACCGCGCCTCGCGGGTTTTTTCATCTGGTCCTGGCGGGGCGTGCAGAATCAATAATAACTGCCCCTCCTCGGCCATCGCCCGCTGGCGACCGGCGCTCTCCCCCACGCGGGCTTGAATTTTCGCCGGTAACGCCCAGTGCGGCGGCAGGGCGGATTTACCCGGGGCACCGGTTTTGCCCAGTTGATTGGGAATTCCCGGTTGACTGGAATTTACTGTCTGCGCCATGATTCACCCCACAAGACAAGGTTTATCGGGCATGCTATGCGTATTCCGCCGTGGTGGGGCAATTCTTGGCAAAAATTGGCCGTCGTTTCCCGCGATTTGTATAAAAAATCAGGTAAAGAGCATGCTGACGCTCTCGTTGCGATGAATCCGCTTAATCGCCTGGCCTAGCAAAACCGAGACGGATAGAACTTTGATCTTGGGAATGGATTTGGCGGGATCCAGGGGAATGGTGTCGGTAATGACGACCGAGGCGATCGGCGATTCGGCAATTCGGCTGATCGCTGGACCGCACAGGACGCCATGCGTGGCGGCGACGTGGATTTCCCGCGCGCCGTGCTGATGGATGACCCGGGCGGCGCCGCAAATGCTGGAACCCGTGCTGATCATGTCGTCAAACATGAGCGCGATCTTGCCATCGACCGAAGCGCCGATGATATTTTCTTGTTTGGTGACGTCCGCGCTTAAGCGGCGTTTATCCACAATCGCCAAGGCCGCCCCCAACCGCGTGGCATGCCCCAGCGCCCGTTTGATGCTCCCCTCGTCGGCGCTCACCACCACCACTTCCTTCATGTCCAGCGCCAGTGTCTTAAAGTGGTCATTCAAGACCGGGGACCCGTACAGGTGGTCCACCGGCACGTCAAAAAACCCTTGAATCTGGGCGGCGTGCAGGTCCATCGCCAACACCCGGTCCGCCCCCGCCCGGGTGATGATATTTGCCACCAGCTTGGCCGTGATGGGGACGCGACCGGCGTCCTTGCGGTCCTGCCGGGCATAGCCAAAATATGGCAACACGGTCGTCACGCGATAAGCGCTCGCCCGTTTAAAGCTGTCGATCATGATCAACAACTCCAGCAGGTTTTCGTTGACCGGCGGGCAAGTTGGTTGAATCAGATAAATATCCCGTCCGCGCACGTCCTCGTCAATTTTGCAAGAGATTTCGCCGTCGGGAAAATTTCCCAGCGTGATTTTTCCCAGGGGCAAGCCCAAATAGGCGCAGATCCGCTTGGCCAAGTCGGGATTGGCCCGGCCGCTAAAAATTTTCAAATCACTCATGTTCACGCAGCGCGGCTTCAACCGCCAGCAGTTCCTCGGGAGTGTTAATGCTCAGGGCTTCGCTGGGCTTGAGCACCGCCAGGGCTTGCACGGATTTTCCCTGGCCTAGTAGGATGCCCGGCACATCGGTCAAATAATATTCCCGCTGGGCGTTGTTGTTGCCCAGTAGGTCCAATGCCCCCAGCAGATCCGCGCAGTGAAACAAGTAGCAGCTCATGTTCACTTCGGTGATTTGCCGCTGTTCGGGGGTGGCGTCTTTTTCCTCGACAATGCCGGTAAAATTTCCCGCCTGGTCCCGCACGATGCGCCCCAAGCCGTGCGGGTTTTCCCGCCGCGCCGTTCCCAACAGGCATGCCGGACGCAGACGCAGATACTCGGCAAAAAGTTCCTGGATCGAATCCGCCCGCGCCATAGGGGAATCCCCCGCCACCACCAACACCGCCGCGTCGGGATGAGAGGCCAGGGCCTGGCGGGCCATCATAACCGCATGTCCGGTCCCCAGTTGCTCTGTTTGTTCGACAAATGTCAGTTTCGGCTGGTTCCCCAGGGTCTGCCGGACATCCGCGGCCCGGTAGCCGATCACCGCAATCGTCTGGGCCACCCCCGCCCGCCGCAGTGTGTCCAGCACGTATTCGATCATGGGCCGGCCCAGCACGGGAACCAGCACCTTTGGCAGGTCGGATTTCATGCGCGTCCCCTTTCCCGCGGCCAGGACAACGGCAATCAAATTGGGTGCAGGCATGTATTTTATATTGGCGATTCGCCTATTATTGCCAAGAAAGGTTCCATTCGCATGACCATCGGACGTAAATTGCTCAGCGGCCCCAATTTAACAAAAATAAAGCATGTGGAACAGCGGGGAAGTGCCAGACGAGAGTTACCCTCCTAGCATACAGCAAAAAATACGCTTAAGTGAAATTCCAGGCATTTTCAGATGTCAAAGAAATTGCGGTTGTAAGTGGGGGCACCGCGCCAATTTTTTTCCGATAGAGTCTTTAATGGTTCACGGTATTTTGACAATGTGGGTTTCAGCAGTTTCATCATTTTTGTATATCCCAGAATTAATCATTATTCCCGCAGGTGCGGGTTAAAGGCCAAAATGCGGAATTTTGGTATCCACTGGAAAATTCATAAGAACACTAGGGTTATGCGGGATTAGACTGAGCCAGGGATCGTAAAAAACGGATTCATATAATGTGCTGACCACGGCTGGCGCAATTTCCGCTCTGAGACGGATGAATCGCGCGCGGTTGACTTTGTTTTATGAAAGAGTAAGCTAAAGTTTCAGATTTTGCGGGCGTAGCTCAGTTGGTAGAGCACTAGCTTCCCAAGCTGGACGTCGCGAGTTCGAGTCTCGTCGCCCGCTGTTTGATTGTTCTGCTAAGTTTCCCTCCCGTGCGGCCGTTTTGGCGTAGTTAAGATTTGCCGCCATTAAAACAGCATCTCGCCATTCTGCTGGCTGAATCAAGAATTGTTATTAAAACAAACAAGCCCAGGCTGCATGTGGCAACCTGGGCTTGATGTATTTTTCCAGACTAAAAGTTAGGTGTGGTAAAATCCTGTCGCCAAACTAGACAGCCTGTTGCTTGCGGCGCAGGCCGTATCCAGCAAGGCCGACCACGCCCAGGCCCAACAATGCCCAGGTGCCCGGTTCTGGCACAGGAGTGGGGTACTGGCGAATGGTAAAGTTGCTAAAGTTGGGGAACGTAGGGATGTTCGGCACGTCAATCCGAACGACATAGCTTTGGGCACCCAGGCCATGGATGCCACCGGTAAAGACCAAGGTGTCCTCGTCGGGCGCGAGAATCGTCGTCAAACCGCCATTGGTCGAAGGAGGAGTATCATAGGTAGGATTGTCAAAGTCCAACCCGTCGCCCGGGACAGACTGGACAAACCCGGCGCCGGTGCCGTAGCCCAAGACCATGGTGTAAGTGTTCCAGGGTACGAACGTGTTGTTATCGACGGATTCAAACAACGTGTATTCGGTTACGCCATTAGTCGGCGCGACTCTAAATTCAATGTCGATATAATCATTAAAATCGAAACGCTTGAGCGGGACGGCAATGTTGTTGTCCCCCACGCCGGGAGCGGGGACATTGTCATTGTCGATGTTGATGGTATTGATGGCGGGAATGGCCACAACACCTAAACCGGGTCCGGTGGCTGGCTGGGGACCAAAAATGGTTACCCCGCTAATGACACCAGCGGATGCGGTCGAAGCGCACCAAGAGAGTGCGGCGACCAGAAAGCCCCAACTGCCCGCGCGCCGCAGCGCGTCATAAGAAACGTTCATGAGCGGTGTCCTTCAAAAGTAAAAAAACAGTACAGTAGCGTTATCCTAAGATGAAATCCTGTGTAAACCGGATATATTCCGCAAATCCTCCCCCATGAGAATCTTCCCTATAGTAACAAGACACCCCCCCAGGATGTCCAGTGTTTGGTCAAAAAATAATAAAAAAACCTCCAAATACCCAAGCAATTTTATGGACAATCAGGTCCTTTTTGAGCAATTGGCTTTAACTCATCTAAATTTTAATCATAAACAGGTCTCTCATAGCCGTTATTGTTAATATAAAAATCCCAAAAATTGCTAGCGGTACGATAATAAACACTCCGGTCGCAATTACCACGTTAAAAAAACCGTACCAAATGATCTCCCTCCACGTTAGGTCGTCAGACGCCTTATTTTTCGCCTGTTTTCCAATGTGTTCGTCTACGATACGCGGGGATTCATACGGATTCATGGTCGGCTGGGCGGAGCTAAAGGCAGGAAACTAACACCAACTATGCCAATATTCCCTTGACAACTTCGCCATGCACATCCGTTAAACGAAAATCCCGTCCCTGGGAGCGATATGTTAATTTGGTGTGGTCCATCCCCAGCAAATGCAACAAAGTTGCGTTTAAGTCGTGGACATGCACGCCGTCACGGGCGACATTAAACCCAAATTCGTCCGTTTCTCCCCAAGTGATCCCCGGTTTAATCCCGCCCCCCGCCAGCCAAATGGAGTAAGAGCGATTGTGGTGGTCGCGGCCGTCATTCCCCCCCTGGACCATGGGCGTGCGGCCAAATTCGCCTCCCCACACAACCAGGGTGTCCTCTAGGAGTCCCCGTTGTTTCAGATCTCGGACCAGGGCGGCGCTGGCTTTATCGGTAGCTTCGCAGTTCCGTTTGACGCCGTTCTTTAGGTCACCATGCTGGTCCCAAGCTTCGTGTAGCAATTGCACAAACCGGACACCACGTTCGATCAGCCTCCGGGCCAAAAGGCAATTCCGCGCATACGATGGCTGTTTGGGGTCAGCGCCATACATGTCCAAGGTGTCTTTAGTCTCTTGCCGCAGGTCCATTAGTTCAGGCGCGCTGGTCTGCATGCGATACGCCATTTCATACGCTTCGATCCGGGCAGCAATTTCCGGGTCTCCCGTTACCGCCGACTGCATTTCATTTAACTTGCGCAGCGAATCCAGCGATTCCCGCTGTAGCGTACTGTCAAAGCCCCGTGGGCTGGAAAGATACAACACCGGGTCCCCCGTCCCGCGAAAAGGCACACCCGTGTAGACCGTCGGCAAGAATCCGCAGCCCCAATTTCCCGCCCCGCCGCTGGTCCCATTTGCCGAACTAAGCACCACATAGCCGGGAAGTTCGGTCGCTTCGCTCCCCAGGCCATAGATGGTCCAGGCTCCAAAGCTGGGACGCCCAAATTGCTGCGAACCGGTGTTCATCAGAATTTGAGCCGGAGCGTGGTTGACGGCGTCGGTATGCAGCGAACGGATAATGCAAATGTCATCGGCAATAGCCGCCGTATGGGGCAAAATCTCGCTCAGCCAATTCCCCGACTGGCCATGTTGGGCAAATTTGTACCGGGGTCCGAGTAATGCCGAATTGGGGTGGATAAAGGCCGCGCGGTATCCTTTGAGCAGTTCTGGCGGGGGCAATTTGCCGTCCCATTCGGCTAATTTTGGCTTGTAATCAAACAGTTCGAGATGACTAGGCCCGCCCGCCTGAAACATATAAATCACGCGCTTGGCACGGGGAGCAAAATGCGGCGCGCGGGGGGCCAGGGGAGACGCCTTGCCCGAGGCTGATGTCTGGGGATTGGCCTCGGCTGCTTCCACGGTATAACCTGATTGGGCCAAGAGCGAACCCAGGGCCATTGATCCCAGACCGACGCCGCATTCCCGCAGAAACCACCGCCGGGCAAGTTGCGCGGCCGCGCTTGTGCCCGTGGTGGGGGAGGGGAGCGGGAAGGGGGAATTAGGTAAATTGTGATCTGGCTTTGCTGGCATGATGCGTCAATTTTTGGAAAGAGTCTCGTCAAGGTTTAACACAATGCGGGCCGCGACCGTCCAGGCCGCGACATCGGCGGGGGTCACATTTTCCGGTAGCGGCGGAATATCACCATTTGCCCCAAAGGCAATTTCACGGGGGATCACCCAACCGTCAGCGATGCGCGCGCGGGCCTGGGCCATTAAGCGGGCGATTTCGGCAATTTCTGGTTCTTGGGGCGTCCGGGCGGTACAGAGGCGAAACAGATGCACCGTGCGGGCGGCGTCATCCGCCGGAGCCTCGCGCAGCACCCGCAACGCCAGTGCCTGGGCCGCCTCGACAAAGACTGTTTCGTTAAGACTGGTCAAGGCCGCCAGGGGCGTATTTGACCGGGGCCGCCGCACACAGGCGGTCTCGCCCGTGGGAGCGTCAAAGCTAGCCATGACCGGATCGGGCATGGAACGACGACGAAACATATACAAGCTGCGACGGTAACGCTCGGGAGCCGTGGCGGTCTTCCAAAAGTCGATCGCCAGATAACTTTGGGAAAATAAACTGTCTGGGACCGGTGGAAAAAAGCTTGGTCCGCCGATTTGGTCATGCCGCAAACCAGCCGCGGAAATCGCTACATCGCGAATCACCTCGGACTCTAGCCGAAATCGCGGCCCCCGCGCCAAAAGTCGGTTGGTCGGATCACGGTCGAGCAATTCCCTACTTGCAGCGGAAGATTGGCGGTAAGTTCGGGAAAGTACAATGAGTCGTAACAGGCGTTTGAGCGACCAAGCTCCCTCACGCCGGCCCTCTGTCGGAAGGAGAGGGAGAGCTGAGGAACCCTCACCCCGGCCCTCTCCCAGGGGGAGAGGGAGTGCTAAGGAAGGTTCCATGAACTCCACGGCTAGCCAGTCCAGTAGTTCCGGCTGATGGGGGAGGCTAGCCCGCACGCCAAAATCCTCCGGCGTGTCAACCAAACCCTGGCCAAAAAGCGTCTGCCAGACACGATTTACCGCCACCCGCGCAGTCGTGGGAGAGCGCCGATCCACGAGCCATGTTGCCAGTTCCAATCGGTCCGCCGGGGTTGTTGACGCTAGCGGATGCAAAAATGCGGGCGTTCCCGCCGCGACTGTTCGACCGGGTTTTTGCCAGTCGCCACGTTGATAGACGGGAGTTTGACGTTGCCAGACCCCCTCGCGAACAGCCAAATTTAAAACCGATGTTCCCTCGGGATAATCCCGCCAGAACGCGGCGATTTTGTCGGTGGTTCCGAGAACAGCCTGCGCAAAAGGGGATTGATCCTCACTGGCCAGGGAATCACGGGCGCTAGCCAACCAAGCCGCAAAAATCGTCGCCTGTTCCGCCGGTGCGCGCTCGCTGGGATTTTTTGACAGCATCGCCGCGAATGACTGACTTAGCGTGTCATTAGCCGCAGCGGGTTGATCCGTCACGCTCAGCCGAAATCGCCCCAAAAATTGATTATGCCGACCATGGGCGTCGTTGCCGCCGTGTCGATATTTTAAGGTGACCCGCAGTTCGACCGGTTTGTCAAAGGTCACGCCGTTTCCCTCGCCCAGTGTCAAGACCGCGGTGGACTCGGTATGCCGCCGTCCCGGTCCCCGATCGCACCCCCAGGCGGTATCTTCCTTGCCATCGGCTAAAAAGCTAGCTGGTCCGACCACGCGTTTGTCATCGTTTCCTTTGCGAAAGAATTCTTCCAAGGGACGTTCCGCCTCGGCAAAATCCGCCGTCACGGATTTGATCGGTATCCGCGTCCAAGCATCTTGCGTCCCCGCGGGACGCTGTTCGATCTCTAGTTCACTAATGGCAAACGTCCCTTTGATGCTGCGACCCGGACCGTTAAAAGGCAAATCTCCCTGCAATAGCGCCTCCAGGCGCAGCGCGGTCACTTTGCCCGCCGGGTGGGGCGCTGTCACCCGTAATTCCCCCGTCGTCGGGCGAAAGCCCAACGTCAAAATCGAGGCATCGGTCAAGATCTCGGGATGGGCCAGGCCCCCTTCCCAGATGGCGTCCGTCCCCTTCAGCGGTTGCCATGCGACGCGCTGGTCGCGCTGGGTTTGCTCCCAATTGGCCAATCTTTCCGCCCAATCCGCAACCGCCGCGCGAAAGGAATCCGCCGTAGCGGCGATATCACGCTGCAACTCAGCGATTTTGGCTTGTTCATCCGCTGAATAAACGTGGTTGAAGGCCTCGTAATCGTTATTGAGATACGCCAGTAGTTTGTAATATTCTTCGTGGCGGATCGGGTCAAATTTGTGCGTATGGCATTGAGCGCATTGGAGCGTCACGCCCAGCACCGCTTTGCCCAAGCAATCCATCCGGTCAAACAGACCCTCGAGGCGGTATTGCTCATAGATGATCGCCCCTTCTTCGCTGACCATGCTGTTTCGCAAAAAACCGGTCGCCACGCGCAAGTCCTGAATCTCCGCCGGGGTCAGTTTTTCCGCTTGGCGCCGGGCGATAATGTCTCCCGCCAGTTGCTGAATAATAAATTGATCGTAGGGCAAATCCCGGTTGAGCGCGCGGATCACCCAATCCCGCCAGGGCCACTGAATACGGGGCAAGTCTTTTTCGTAACCGTCGGTGTCGGAATAGCGGGCGGCGTCCAACCACCAACGGGCCCAACGCTCGCCAAAATGGGGCGAGGCCAATAGCCGCTCGACCTGCTTTTCGTACGCTTCCGGAGCGCTATCCGCTAAAAAGGCGTCTAACTCGGCAATCGTCGGCGGCAAACCCGTCAAATCCAATGACAATCGCCGGAGCAACGTCGCCCGATCCGCCTGGGGAGCGGGCTGCAAACCGTTTTGCCGCAAGCGGATCGCCACCAGGGCATCGATAGGATTCTCTAGGCTGCCAAACGCGGTTTTTTCGGCGGCGGTGAAAGCGTTGACGTCCGGTAAAGCCGGTCTAACGGGAGCTTGGAACGCCCAATGGTCGACTTTGGTTGATTTGCTAAGTTCGTCCGGCCAGTTGGCCCCTTGCTCGATCCAATCGCGGATAAGCGAGATTTGCTCGGCGGACAGGGGATCTCCCTCTCCGTCGGGTGGCATGGCGGAGTCTTTATCGGTCCGCATGATCCTGGCCAACAGGGGGCTGGCGGCGCTTTTGCCGGGAACAATCGCCGGTTCGCCCGATTCCCCTCCGGCGAACGTGTTGGATTTGACATCGAGCCTGAGGCCCCCTTGTTTTTGACGGTCGTCGTGGCACTTCATACAGCGATCTTGCAGGATCGGCAGAATTTGCGTGGCAAAGTCGATGGGTTTTAAGGGGGTAGAACTTGGCTGGGGAGTTTCACCCAGACAAGTTGTTCCCGCGCATAGCAACACAATAACCGCCATCCCGGCGAATAGTTTGTCACGAAAAAATCGTACTACCCCGGAACTAGCCAACTCGGCAGTATTCATCAATAAAAGACTACTCATTTGCATGGGCGGGTCGCGGATCGGGAAAACGGGTTATGAACCAAGCCGTAACAAAAGCGCGGGGTCTATGGCAGGCAGGGCATTTTACCACAGTAAGAGTCCCCATATTATAACAGCAAGTGCGCATAACACCTAAATAATATCCGCACAGTACGGCAAACCTCACGACCCGCTGGGGGGAAGATCCTAGGGTCCAGGCAGTGATTTTGATTGCAGTTTTTCGATCGCCCAGGCGGAGACCGCGCGGACGAGTTCATCCGGGTCGGCGGTACCCTGTGTTAGCGCGGGGATGGCCCGTGTTTCCCCCTGATTGGCCAGGACGATGGCCGCGTTGCGCAGCAGTCCCCGGCGTTTGGCCCGCCAAAGGGGGGTATGGCGAAAGCGTGTGGCAAATTGCTCGTCCGTCCAATAAAACAGCTCCCCTAGTTCCACGGCTGGTCCGCCAGCCGGTGGTTGCCAGGCGGGGTCGGTGGTGGAAGGGACTTTGTTATTCCAGGGGCAGACCATTTGGCAAATATCGCAGCCCCAAAGCCAGTCGCCAATGCGCTGGCGGTCGGTTTCGGACAGCGCGGTGCGGGTTTCGATAGTCAGGTAACTGATACAGCGGGTGGCGTCCAGCACATACGGTTGGACAAAGGCATTGGTGGGGCAGGCGGTCAGGCACGCGGTGCAGGTCCCGCAGTGATCCGCGGCAAACGGCTGATCCGCGGGAAGCGGCACATCGCTGACGAGCGCCGCCAGAAAAAACCAACTGCCGTAATCGCGGTTGAGTAACAGCGTGTTTTTGCCTATCCAGCCCAATCCGGCCAGTTGGGCAAACTCTCGTTCAAGCAGCGGGGCGGAGTCGGTCACACCGCGGCAGCGGCAGCCTGGGACAAGGGTGCGCAATAACTCGCATAGCGTATCCAGCCGCCGCCATAACTCTTGGTGATAATCGACGCCCCAGGCATAGCTGGCGACGCGTCCCGCTCCTTCCGGCGGAGGTGTGTCCGATGCCGGCAGATAGGGCATAGCCAACAGCAGCAAGCTACTCGCGCCGGGCAGAACCAGATTAAGATCCCGATAGGCCGGCAGACGCTCGGCAAAGTAGTGCATCTCGCCAGCATAACCCGCCGCCAGCCAGGCTTGCAGCGCGTCATACCCCGGGGGAGTCGCTGCGGGGGTGATGCCCGATAAGACAAAGCCCAGCTCGCCCGCAGCGGACTTTAGCTGTTTGGCGACATCGGCAAGGTCGAGGGTCAGAGCCACGAGAATTCCCCTCGAAAAGCAACAGGCAATTAATCCTAACAGGCTGGGGGGAAAAATCTCAAATCCAAAATCTCAAATTTAAATTGTAAAAAACAAAACCCAAATACCAAAAACTAAAAACCGGCCCCATCTCGCCGCGTCTTGGGCCACAGCATACACAGGCCTATCCCGCCAAAATAGAGCAGAATGAGCGGTATCATCAATAAAAAGATGGAGTAGGGGTCCGCGGGGGTCAGCACCGCCGATAATACTGTAATGACTAAAATCGCAATCCGCCATTTTTCCAGATACATCTCGACTGTGACGATGCCGATCCGCTGCAAGAACAGCATCACTAGCGGCAGTTGAAAGCTGATCCCAAAACCCAACGGCAGCAACAACGCAAAACCCAGCCATTCGTTAATGCGCGGGTCGGGATCGATCCCCAACGATCGATTAAAGTCGAGCAAAAACTCCAGCACCGGATCAAAGACAAAGAAAAACGCGGTGGAGGCCCCTAGTAAAAACAGCCCCAGGCTGAACGGCAGAAAAATATAAACGTAACTGCGTTCGTGGGGGTACAAACCGGCCGCCACGAATGTCCAAAGCTGATAAAACACCCAGGGGCTGGAAATCACAACAGCCAATAATAAAGAGGCTTGAAACCAGATCATAAAGCCTTCTTGGACGTTCAGGCTTTTGGGCTTTAGCCGGTTGTCATTTTTTACCGACCGCCAGATAAGCATCGGCGAGAGTTGCGGTCGATAATGGGCCGCCAGCCGGGGGTACGCGGCGACCAAGATTCGGCGGTTAAACTGCTCGACCTCGTAGGGTGTCAGCGTGGAGAGCTTTTGGCCTTGGGACCGCATTTCCTCGCTCAAGCCGGGAAACGCCGCTGGCGTGTACAGATCGGGCTGGCGCAGCAATTTGTGAATCCCCAGGATTAATTCCCCAAAGCGGTCCAGCGAAGCCGCCGGTTGATCGACCCGCCACTGAAATTCCCCGCGTAAATGCGCGGGCAACCGCGACTGGACGCGTTGCAGGGCGGCTATGGTCTGGGCAAAAGCGGTCAACTCCGCCGACTGGTTCGCCGCCGGATCGGCGGGCTGAAAAATCGGCAACGCGCTAATATCCGTGGCTGTCTCGTCCAGGATCAACCGACGCAGCGCGTCCTTTTCCACATAAACCAGTTCAAAGACCATGTCCCAGTCGATCAACGCTGCGGCTTGCTCCGGCGTGACCGTGCCGTTGATCTGGCGAATATCGATCAGCGACTGCTCTTGGTAATAGGTCTCGAGCGCGCGGATCAGTGGCGTTTGAATAAACGCCACCACATTGTTCCCAAAGTAGCAGCCGATCAACAGTCCCACGACCAAGCCTAGCCCCGCGCGCACCAAGGCCCCGCGCAGTTCCTCCAGGTGTTCCCCAAAGGTCATCGTGCTATCTTGGAATAAATCGTCGTGCTGCGGACGCATCATTACCGCCAAAAAGGTTTGCCCCCGCCGCGTCAATCGTGCGCTGGACTGGGGGACACACGTCCCGGGGACCTACGCGTTTGCCTGGCATGGACGGGATTTGTGCAAAAGCCGCACACTCTCTCCGGGAATCCCCGTGGTGCGGCGCACCAAGGTACGATCCCCCCCGCAGGAGCCAAAATTCCAGCATATCATGCGGCCAAATCCTCGGCAACGCGGGGGATTTGCTTTTCGCCCGCTCCCGCATGGGTTATAGTAATAAGCGGCGCGGAGAACTTACCAAATCGGGCAATTTCTTGTGAACTGTATGCCGCATGATATTGGGCGCTTGACCAACTGGCAAAACTTTGCATTGCGGCTCTGCGGCGTGGCGTGCGGCTGGATGTTAGTAGGCTGGCCAGGGACGTTTTTTGACACAGCCATCGCCCAAGAACTGACCAGCGAACTGCGAGTGGACGAGATCACCCAGGCGGTAAGGGCCAAGCTGGACCGGGCCGCGGCCGCCACGCGCGAGGAACTGTGGGAGGATGCGCTCGATCTGTATACAGAACTGCAATCCACCGCCGGAGAGCAACTATTACGGGAAGGGCCTTCGCGCTGGATCACCTTGCGACACTACTGCCAGCGACAACTGGCCGCACTCCCCCCCGCGGGACTAATAGCCTATCGCGAACGCGTCGACCCCCAAGCCCGCCAATGGTACCAGGCTGCCGCCGCCAACCGTGATCGCGCCGGACTGGCGAGGCTCACCCGCAATTATCTGGCCAGCAGTTGGGGGGGACCCGCGTTCTGGCTCTTGGGGGAGTTACACCTGGAAAAAGGCTCGCCCCAACGGGCGCGCGAGGCTTGGGGACAATTGCTAGCGCCGGAAAAATCTCCGGAGGAATTCAACGAGTATTTGAAGTCGCTTTTTCCCGCGACAGAAGTCCCCTTGCAACCCACGGCGGCGGATATCTCCGCGCGGTTGATTCTCTGCACTCTGGCCCAAGGTGATTTTCCCCTGGCCCGGCAAGAGCTTGACAACTTTGCCAAAGCTTATCCCGCCGCACCCGGAAAATTAGGTGGCAAAAGCGCGCCGTGGAGCGAATTGCTGGGGGGGGAGTTAGCCCGCCGCCAGGAGGCAGTAGCAGCCGAGTGGGAACAAACCCCCAACAACCTGGCTGGCCAGGCGCGGCCCCCCTGGTCGGTCCAGACATTTGCCGGCAATCCCGCGCGCAACTTTATAGGCCCCCAAACGCCTTGGTTGCGCTCCATGGCGTTTCCCTCCCCTATCTCCCTGGGCGAGCCGCGGCGGGCGGCTCCCGATTGGATTCGCCTGCTCCATTGGCCTAACCACCCCCCCACCGAAGATTACCAGGGCTTATTGGCGACAGTGCCGGTCTTGGCGGAGCCGTATTTGGTGTGGTGCGACGAATATCGCGTGTTTGCCTGGGACCTGCGCACCGGCAAACCAGCCTGGCCCAGCCCTCGACGTCAACCCGGAGAGATTTTTGTCTCTCCGCTGCTGGAGCAACACGAATTGATGGCGGATCGGCTAGGAAATTTGGCATTAGCGGCACGGGGAATTAGTACCTGGGGGATCCCGCGGTTTACGGTGACAGTGCGGGGAAACCTGGTCCTCGCGCGGTTGGGCTGGCCCGTAACCAATTCTTCCATCGAGGTCGATCAAATCGCCGCCAGCCAGATCGTCTGCTTGGATTTGGATCGCCAGGGGTATGAACTTTGGTCGATATCTCCTCCGGGCGAGCGCTGGTCATTTGCGGGAACGCCCGTTTGCGACCGCGACACGGCGTATGTGGCCCTGCGCTACCGCGATGCCCGTCCCCAGTGGCATGTGGCGGCGTATGATTTGGCCACGGGACGACCCCGGTGGCGACGGTTTGTTTGCGCCGGAGAGCGGCTGGTTCCCGGCAATCTTGATGAAGTTCTTTTACCCCTGTTGACCCTGGGCGATGGCAGGGTGTTTCTGGCCACCCAGTTGGGGGCTGTCGCCGCATTATCCACAGAAACGGGTGAGCTTGACTGGATCAGCCAATACGATCGTTTGGCCACTCTACGGAATAGCCCGACGCTGTTTCGCGATTTGGCTCCTCCCGTTTCAGAACCGGGGCGTGTTTATGTGGCCCCGCTGGATTCCGCGGCGGTTTGCGCCTTTGAGGCCGCCACCGGCAAGTTATTATGGAATAATCCGCAGCTACGCGACGTGGTTTATTTACTCGGCACGTCGCCCCAGCAGCTTATCGGCACGGGACGCAAAGTCTGGTGGATCGATAAACTGACCGGCCGGATCATGGCGGAATTTCCCGACACTACCCCCGCCGATACCGCCGCGGGCAAAAGTGTGGGGCGGGGTTTTTTGGCCGGAGGGTCGATTTACTGGCCACGGCGGGACGGGCTGTACATCTTGAATGCCACGGCGGACATCACCGCCGGGGCTTTGGAAGGGAACACGGCGGCTCAATCTGATTCAGCGGCGATCACAACTCCCCACTCCTCATCATTGATCGCTCGTCCGCCGCATCCCTGGAGCGCCATACATGGAGAACTGCATGGGGGGCATTTAGTTTACGGAACGCGCCACACCCTGGTGGCGGATGCGACCCGCATCTGGTGCCTGGGCGAACCCTTAGCACCAGGGGAAAAGCCTTTGCCGCCACCCCAGCCCCGCCAGTCACAATAAAAAATTGCTTCGGCTCGGCCACTAATTTCGCTGGGAATCCCGCCGGGACTAATGTTACAATACGGTTTTGTGCGACTTTGGCAGCCGCCTGACACACGCCCCATCTTATTTATCCCCTGGCCTCGCGTGGCAACTATGTCCGAAAACGAAGATTTAGCCGCGCTCCACCGCCTGCGCGAAGGATGGGAGCGGCTGCGCCAGGAACTTTCTAAAACAATCGTCGGCCAGCAAAGCGTCATCGAACAACTGCTGATCGCCCTGGTGGCCCAGGGGCATTGCCTATTGGTGGGGGTGCCGGGATTGGCCAAGACCCTGCTGATCCGCAGTCTGGCCGAGGCTTTAACCCTGGAATTTCGCCGGATCCAATTTACCCCGGACCTTATGCCCACGGACATCACCGGGACCGAGGTAATCCAAGAAGACAAAGCGACGGGGGAGCGACATTTTCGATTTTTGCCGGGGCCGATCTTTGGCAATGTGTTATTGGCGGACGAGATCAACCGCACGCCTCCCAAGACCCAGGCGGCGCTGCTTGAGGCGATGCAAGAACGCCAAGTGACGGTGGGGGGGACGCGGCATTTGTTACCGAGTCCGTTTTTTGTGTTGGCGACGCAAAATCCAATCGAACAAGAAGGAACGTATCCCCTGCCAGAGGCGCAGCTAGACCGCTTTATGTTTATGGTAAAGGTGGATTACCCGGCCGAGGAAGAGGAACTGGAAATAGTTAAACGGACCACCAGCGACGCTCAGCCCAAAATCGTCCCCACCTGGGGAAGCGAACAAATCCGCGAATTTACCACGATCGTGCGGCGGATACCCATTGCCGACCATTTAACGCGTTTTGCATTGCAACTGACGCGGCTGAGCCGGCCGGGATCACCAACCGCCCCGGATCTGGTCCGGCAATACGTGACATGGGGGGCGGGACCGCGGGCGAGTCAATTTTTGGTCTTGGCCGCCAAAGCCCGCGCCGCGCTGCAGGGGAGGGCGCATGTCATGACCGAGGACATTCAGGCGGCCGCGCTTCCCGTATTAAGGCACCGGATCGTGACAAATTTCCACGCGGAGGCGGAAGGGATCGACGCCGACACGGTGATCGAACGTTTGTGGCAATATGTGGCCGAACGGGACCAAGAGGGATTACGTGAACCCATCGCGCGCGTTTTGCGATCCTGAATTGCTGGCCGGCATATCCAGCCTGGAATTACGGGCCCGCCGCATTGTCGAGGGCTACGTCAGCGGCCTGCAGCGCAGCCCCTGGCAGGGCTTTTCGGTCGAATTCGCCGAACACCGCGAGTATGTCCCCGGCGACGACCTGCGCCATGTCGACTGGAAAGCCTACGGCAAAACCGACAAAATTTATATCAAGCGCTACGAGCAAGACACCAACCTGATTTGCTATCTGGCTCTGGACGCCAGCGAAAGCCTGCTCTATCAAAGCCCGCAGGCCCCCTGGACCAAATGGGACTGCGCCCGGACCATCGCCGCGGCGCTTTCCCATTTAATTATGCGCCAGCAGGACAGCCTGGGCTGGGCGATTATCGCCGACGAACTCCGCCAAGTCGTCAGACCCTCGGGCTCCCCGGCACAGGGACGGCAATTCATCGACGAGCTGGGACGCCTTTCCGCGGCTGGTCCGACATCGCTGGGTAAGCTGCTCGCGCAATTAGCTGAACGCTGGAACCGCCGGGGCGTCGTGGTGGTCATCAGCGATTTGTTTTGTGATTTAAGCGAATTGCTGACGGGACTGCGGCGCTTGCACTATCGCCAGCATGATGTGATTGTGTTGCAGGTTCTGGATCCGGCGGAATTGGATTTTCCCTTTGCGGAGGACTGTGTCTTTTTGGATATGGAGGGTGCCGATCGCCTGGCGGTGGACCCCCAATTACTGCGTACGGGCTATCTGCGGGAACTTGAACTGCACAATCGCAGCGTCCGCGCCAGTTGCCGGGAATGGGGGTGCGACTTTTTGCAAATCCGCACCACCGATCCGCTCGACCTGGCCTTGGCCGCCTTGCTAAATCGCCGCGTCCGTCAGACTAAGATTTAATTACCGGAACGCGGCATCGCCGCGCGGGCCATGTTATTTGCCTGGGGATTTACCGACGCGGCGCTCTTGGGTTGGCTGGCCGCCGCCCTTGCGCCGTTGATATTGCACCTCTGGCGGCGGCGGCAACGTCGGGAAATCCCCTGGGCCGCCATGCGGTTTTTGACCGCGGCCTATAATAAACAAGCGCGGCACTTACGCGTGCGGCAATGGCTGCTCATGGCCCTGCGGATGTTGATTCTGGCCTGTATCGCGCTGGCAGCCGCCCGCCCTTTTTGGAACTCCACCCAACTGACCCCGGTGGAGAACCAACCGACGCTATCACTGTTGGTGGTGGATGTTTCCTACTCGTTGGGAGCCGTGGAAACCGCGGAACAGCGCCTGCGTCTGGCTAAAAACCAGCTTGTCAAATTAGTCGAGGGTTCCCGCGCGGGAGACGGTTTTTGTCTCATTCAGATGGGGTCGGCGCCGCGCGTGGTTATTTCCCAACCGACTCCCGCGCGGGCCAGCGTGCTTCGCGAAATCGAAGCCGTGCAGCTCAGCCAAAGCCCCGCCGATGTCCCCGCCACGCTTACCGCGCTCTCCCGACTGTTGCAATCTCCCGCCGTGCGCGGCAGTGCGTATCCCCGCCAGAGGATTGAAATTGTCACCGACCTGGGCCGCAATAGCTGGCAATCCCTGCAAACACCACCAGGAAGCGCGGCGCTCGAACAACTATCGCTGGCCGGGGGGGACGACGCCCTGATTCGCGTGTGGGATGTCGGTACAACCACGCCCAACAACGTGGCTGTGGAAAGCCTGACACCCGGCGCATCCTTGCCGTTTGTCCGCCAAGCCATCCCGCTGTCGGCCACGCTGAGAAATTATGGCAACCGCCCGCAAACGGTGCGGGTCGAGTTTTTGGTTGCTGGCGTCTTACACCAGGAATGGACGCTTACGTTAGCCCCCCGCGCCGCGCAATCGCTGGCGTGGGAGCATCGCTTTGGCCAGGGGGGCTGGCACGGCTTGACGTTGCGCTGTCAGGGAGATGATTTATCGACGGATAATCAACGTTTTGCCGTGTGCCACGTGCGCGAACAAGCGCGGGTGCTGATCGTTAATGGTCCCGCGGCTCCCCCTTCCGCGAATTATTTGCGCTATGCCCTGGAGGCGATCTCGGTGGGGGACGGTCCCGGCGCCTCTCCGCGAGTCACCGCGCAGGTCGCCACCGAGGCCGCCTGGGGGACGCTGGATCTCACTAAATTTGACGCGATTTGGTTGGCCGATGTGGCCCGCCTTTCCCCTTCCGAACACCGTCTGTTGCGCGAATATCTGGCCCGTGGGGGAAAGGTGGCTTGGTGGCTGGGGCCGCGTGCCCGTCCGGATGCTTTGTTCCCGACGGCAACCCCGGATCAAGCTTCCCTGTGGCCTGCGGAAATAGGGGAACAACAAGCCGCGGGGGAGACCGCCTGGCGAATCGATCCCCGTGAATACAAACATCCCATCGCCAAAATTTTTGCCGGTCAAGAACGCGCGGGACTGCGACAAACACCACTCTATGCTTATTGGCGGTTAAGCCCCCGGCAATCCGCCAACGTTGAAATACCGCTAGCGGTGCAGGGGACCGGCGATCCGCTGGTCGTGATTGGACGTGGGGCCTGGCGGGGAACGGCCATGGTCGCTATTCCCCCCCATCTCGAGGTTGCCGCCAGCGGTAATGAACAACCCGCGCGCCCCTGGTCGTTGATGCCCGCCTTGCAAAGTTTTCAACCGATTGTGCAGTCACTCTTGGAGTACCAATTAGCCCAGGACAATCTTACACGGCAAATTATCGTTAATGAAACCCTGGCGGGTCCCTGGTTCCCCGGCGATCCCCTGCCGGCAACCTTGCAACCCGTCGACAAACCCACGGAGGTTCCCCCATCCGGCGATTTACCTTCCACTTCCGCAGCTGCCGGCACTCGTGTTCCGCTCCAAACCCAAGTCGATCCGCGCGACCCCGCGTGGCAACGCTGGCAGTCCGATCCCCTACCAGCCAGCGGCATCTACCAGGCGCTCTCACCCGAGCATCCGCCGGAACTATTTGCCGTCAATGTCGATACGCGGGAAAGCGACCTCACCCCCTATGAACCGGCGGGATGGCCCACGGGATGGCAGGTTAACGCCAGCGAGACCGATCCCCTGGCCAGCGGCGGGTTGTTTTACCAGCGCGGCGGCTTGCACGAATATTTGCTCTGGCTGGCCTTGGCCCTGGCGGTGGGGGAAAGTTGGCTTGCCTGGAGTCTGGGAAGGAATGCGTCATGAATGATCAACAAGCCGCCTGGTGGTGGAAGTGGCTCTTACCCGCCTCCGAACAAGCGGGGGATTGGGTTTGGTCGTGGGAACGAACGGCATCTTGGTTGCCAAGTTTGCTTTTGCTGGTGTTGTTATTCGCGGGGGGATTTGCCGCCTGGCTTTATTCCACCGAAAAATCCGCCCCCCAACTTCGCCGGGGATTTTTGTGGGGCCTGCGGATGCTGGCCTATGCCTGCTTGATTCTCATGCTGGCGCAGTGGACCGTGTTGCGGCAACGGACCGGCCTCCCCACGCTGGTAATTGTATTTGATGATTCCGCCAGCATGGCGTTGGTGGAACCCCAAACCACCCCCGCCGAGCAATCCGCCTGGAAGCAGCGCATTGCCAGTGCGGGGCTGGACCAGCCCACGCGTCTGGCGTTAGCGCAGACACTGCTTTTGGAACATCAGGGGCGCCGCTGGCGGGACCTGCAGGCGCATTATCGACCCGAGATTTACCTCTTGAGCGAAGTCATGCGGCCGGTCGCCGGGGATGAATTTGGCAAGTTAGCGAATTCCCCTGTCAATCAGTCCCCCGTCCCTCCGGAAAAACAGCCTCCCCCGCCGGATCAGTTGCCTAGTGGCGCTGACGCGAATAAAACCTCCGACCCCCTGGCATTGCTAAAGGCCGTCCAACCAGTGGGAAAGACCTCCCGGTTGGGGGCTGGCGTTCTGCAACTGCTAGAGGAACGCCGGGGCAATCCCCCCAGCGCCATTGTGATTTTTACCGACGGCGTCACCACCAGCGGGCCGGAAATCTCGGCCGCCGCCACCACCGCCCGTCGCCAGGGGGTGCCGTTGGTTACCGTGGGCGTCGGAGGCGCGACCGAGATGCAAGACCTGGCCCTAGGGGAGATCACCGCCGAGGAATACGCCTTTGTGCGGGACGCCATCACGCTGGAGACGACGGTGGCCAATAGCGGGTTTGCCCCGCAAACCGTCGAGTTGATTCTTTCCGCGACCAATTCCCCGGAACCTTTGGTCCAACAATCCGTCCCCCTTCCCGCCAACGGCCAACGCGCGCGGGTGCGCCTGACCTGGCGTCCTCCGGCGGTGGGGGATTATGAGTTAACGCTGGCTTTGCCGGTATTGCCCGGTGAACAGCGGAGCGATAATAATCGCCGCGCGCACGTCCTGCATGTCCGTGACCAACGGTTGCGGGTGCTCTTGGTCGCGGGCCAGCCCAGCTATGATTATCGTTATCTCAAGGAACTTTGGCTGCGGGAAAACTCGATCGAGCTGCGCAGTCATTTGCAATCGGCCGATCCCGATTTTTTAGAGACCAATAAAGCGGGCGAATTGATCACCCAGGCCCGCCTGCCGGAAACCGCCGCCGAGTTTGCCAAATTTGACTGCGTGGCGCTGGTCGATGTGGAACTCGAACTGTTTGCCCGGGGAACAAAAAACGCGCTGGCCGAATACGTGGCCCAACGCGGGGGAAACGTGATTTTTTTGGCTGGCCAAAACCATTGGCCCAGCGATTGGGGAAATGAACCCTTGGCGGACTTGCTGCCCATCGATCCGACGGCGGCGGCGTGGTCAGCCAGCGGCCTCGTTCGTCCCGCCGATCCGGCCAAGGACGGCACGTTGTTGACCTTGCCCGCGGATGCCCCCCCCAGCGAAGAATTTCGCGTTCAACCGACAGAGCTGGGCCTGGGAAAACCCTTTTTTCAGTTAGGGGCAACGGTGGCGGAAACGCAGTCCCTGTGGCGGGCTCTGCAGCCCTGGACCGCTTGGCTGGAATGCCGCCAGCTTCGTCCCGCGACGCAGGTCTTGGCCGTGCACCCAACCGCGCGGGGACCGGATGGCCAACCCTGGCCGCTGATCATGTTCCGCTTAAGCGGATCGGGCAAGGTGCTCATGCATGCCGGCGATGAAACTTGGCGCTGGCAGGCGCGGGGGGGCCAAAAGATCTTTTCCCGTTACTGGACGCAGGCCCTGCGTTACCTATGCCGGGCAAAACTGGTCTCTCGCGACCAGCCCGCGCGGTTGCTTACCGACAAAGACGAATACCAAGATGGCGAGCCGGTGCTGGTGGAAGTTCGCTTTGCCGATGAATCACTGGCCGCGGGCCTGGGGGAATTGCCGTTAACGCTGGAACTGCCAGATGGCACAGAGCGCACGGTGACGCTGCTAGCCAAACAAGACAATCCCGCCGCGCTCTTGGCGGAATTGACCCGTTTGCCCGCGGGAGAGTACCTGGCGCGGGTGCGCGACGAAGGACGAAAGCTCAACCTGACCGCGGGTTGGCGCATCCGACCCCCGCCGGGCGAGCGTGAACGGACCCAACTGAACAGCGCGGAACTGATCGCGGCGGCCGAACAGTCCAAGGGAAAATATTATCCGCTGGCCGTAGCGGATAAACTGTGGGAGGAACTTCCCCCTGGCCGCCCCCTCCCCGCCGAAAGCCTGCCTCCCTTTCCCCTGTGGAACCGCTGGCCCATCCTGGCCTGCGCCCTGGCGTGCTTTATTCTCGAATGGTGGCTCAGAAAGCGCTGGGGTCTGGTCTAATGTAGCCATCTCACTCCGTGAGATGAACAGCATCTCATTCAGCCTGCAGCGTCAGCAAGGGACAGGAGCGCGGGAGACGAGGGACGGGAGACGAGAGGCGGGAGACGGGAGACGGGAGACGGGAGACGGAAGACAAGGGGTGGTGGTCCGTGGCGAGGGGCGTGGAAAAATAAACAAAGCCGCCGATGGTATCGGCGGTCTGCTATGAGGGACGAGAGTTTTTGGTTTGACGTAACGCCGGGGTCGGGAGTCCGACGCTGTGCAATCGACTTTGGCTGGTACACCAGTCCAAGGAAGACTCCTGACACCCTGCAGGTAGCGACCCTCTTCAGATGTCAACCCTCACGGGGACGGGAATCTTAGTCGAGTTCAGCTTACAACAATTGTAATTTGTTGACGACCACGATATCCGACCCCACCGTTAAAGCGCGCCATAAACATCACTGCTCTATGCAAATCGCACCAACAACATTAACGCCCCGATCGCCATCCCGATTCCCGCCAGTTCGTACCAATTAAGTGTTTCGCGAAAAATGACCACGCCGACTGCCGTGAGTAAAATCACCATCGAGATCGAATACAACACGCTGATCGTTCCTAGTTTCAGGTGCTTCATCACAAACACCCAGCCAAACGCCGTGGCGGAATATAGGGCAAATCCCACATAAAACCACGGCGAACGGAGCGAGTTTTCCTGGCCGCTAGCTAGCTTGAGAAAGTAATCCCCCGCCACGCCCACGACGCTAAAGAAGATCGTAACCAGGATGGCGAGCGTTTTAGGATCCATAGGTATTTTCAGCCCGCCGCGTATGCAAGGGGCAAAGTGTGATTTAATTCCCTTGCTGACGCCACGGGCTAAGTGTGATTCAATTCCCTTGCTGACGCGGCGGGCTAAGTGCGATACAATTCCCTTGCTGACGCGGCGGGCTAATGTGATACAATTCCCTGGCTTACGCCACGGGCTAATCTATCCGCATTCCTGCACCTGGTCCACTTCGTCCGCGTCGGGGTGGCGGCCCGGCAGATCGTCCGTGTAATACAGATCAAACACCTCGCGCATCTTGGTTATGTTTTTCGCCGCGACAAAGGCGTCCCGCACCACCACCCCCGCCGGGTGTAACCGCGCGTATTTAATACAAAATTTGCGCATCAGCCTCCCCGCAATGTCCCCGCCGTACAACTCCACCGCCAGGTCAAAATGCCGGTCAATCACCCCTTTTTGCTCGTGCGTACTGGGTGGCGGCGGCAGCGGTTCCCCTGCCAACAGCGCCCGCGTCTGGGCGAAGATCCACGGATTGCCTATCGCCCCCCGCGCGGCGGTCACGCCGTTGACGCCGGTCTGCTGCAACATCTCCACACACGCTTGAGGGGTAAACAAATCCCCGCTCCCCAGGATCACGCGGTCGCCCACGTGGCGTTTGACCTCGCTCAGAAATTCCCAACGGCTGGGGCCGATGTATCCCTGCCGCACGGTTCGTCCATGCACCGTGATCGCCGCCGCCCCCCGGGCAAATGCCCCGTCCAGGATGGTGTAAAACTTGTCCCGGCTGGCGGGCGTATCATCCAAGCCGCGGCGCATTTTGAGCGTGACGGGGATATGCGGCGGCACCGCCGCGCGGACGCGGTCGACAATCTCTAGCGCGACCGCCGGCTGGCCCAGGTGATAGCCGCCACGGCAACGACCGAGGGCTTTTTTGACCGGGCAGCCAAAGTTGATATCGATAATGTCAAAACCGATTTCGACCAGCCGGGCGGCGGCCGGCCCAAAATCCGCCGGGTCCGCCCCCATGAGTTGCCCGCCGACGGGATGTTCCTCGTCCGTGACGCGAATGCGGGCCTGGTTTTTCTTAAAGTGGCTATGCCCCAGCAAAAACTGGTCGAGCATCACCTCGCACAAGGTGTACGGGGCGCCCATCCGCCGCGCCAGCACCCGCATCGCCCAGTCGGAATAGCCCGAGAGCGCGGCCTGGACGACGGGATGGCCGATGCGGACATTGCCGATCTGGAGGGGAGGAAACATGGGCGAGGGGATAGGGGTGAGGGACGAGAGACGAGGGACGGGAGGTGAGGGGTGAGAGACGAGGGACGGGAGGTGGAGGAGGAGGGTTAGGGGGCAGGGGCAGGGGGACATCCTTGTGGGCCAAAGGCCCAACCGATCCCAGCCTAAGCCAAGCGCAGCGTCGCCCTAGGTTCATGGAAAGTATAATTGGTAGGGCCAAAGGCCCGATTCATGAACTATGTTTATGGAAAAATTTCGCTTTCTGCAAGCAATTACTTTGACTTTGCCACAAAAGCTTTTGCCCCCGCGCGGGGGACTTCGATCGGCACAAAGTACCGGACGGGATAAAGATAATCCTCCTCGGAGTCATCGATCACTCGCCCGAAGCCCCGTTTCTCGGCCACGAGATCATCCAGAAATCGGAAAATCTTGCGCAATTCCATGGCCGCGGCATACCCGTGGTTTTGGACGCAAACCCCTTGTATGAGGGGGCTAGGCATGAGCGTTATTCAATAACTCGCTTGATTTTTATTTCCCGGCGACTGATACCGTGGCATTCATACTAGTGTATCTCGACAACCAACGTTTCGCTATCTTTCAGCAAGATGATGGTGTCACCCTTCAATTTCTGTAAGTGAACAAGAATTTGCAAGTTGTCATCACGTCGATTAGAAAAACAATAAACTAAATACTAGAAACCAAATACCACCCCCCCGCCATGACCCTTTCCACCTCCCGGCTAAAACTGATCCCTCAATCACGGACAGAAACACTAGCTTGGATCGACCAGCAGCCCCCCGATGTGCGGGCGCAGCTTTCGCCCCAATGGCTCGATCTGGTCCGGCAAGCCCCCGAATCGGCCCCCTACATTCATGGGTTTGTCATCTGGCTAGCAGCCACGGGTCAAAAGATCGGTAGTTGCGGGTTTAAAGGTCCCCCAACGCCGGACGGAACGGTGGAACTGGCCTACGGTATCGCTGCCGACCAGCAAAACCAGGGGTACGCCACCGAAGCCGCCGCCGCGCTGGCCGAGTACGCGCTCCACGATCCAGCGGTGCGCCGGGTCATCGCCCATACGCTAGAAAAGACAAACGCATCCGCGCGGGTGCTGACCAAATGCGGTTTTGTGTGCACGGGGCAAGTAGTGGACCCGGAGGATGGCTTGGTCTGGCGCTGGGAACGAGGAGGAGGGGATAGGGGTGAGGGGTGAGGGCTATTCCACATCGCCGGGAGTTGGCCCTATCCTAAAAAAGCCAATCGTGAATAATAGTGGCTGATATTTTCTGTAATCACCACGCTACTGTCGGCCCGCCCGTTGTACCGGCGACGCCCACCCACCGCCCACCCGCTTATGGGGAAACCAAATTTTGCCCAACTTAACACTGCCACCCACCATCCCCCCGTTTCTTTCCTACCTTTGGGCGGGTCGCCAATTGGCGATTTCCGTCCTGTCGGTGGCCGGGATCGCGATGTATCTCTTGTTGTGGCTGGTGACACCGGCCGGATCCGTCGCGTCCCATTGGCCCCTATGGGTGGTGCTGGGCCTGGGGGGGCTTCCCCTGGTGGCCGAGTTATTAAGTGATGTCTGGCGGCTAGAGTTCGGGGCCGACCTGCTGGCGGGAATCTCCATCATCACCGCCGTCATCCTGGGGGAGTATCTGGCGGGCGCGCTGGTGGTCCTGATGCTTTCCGGGGGTGAAGCCCTCGAGGCCTATGCCGTGCGCACGGCGTCGTCGGTCCTGCGGGCTCTTGCAAAGCAAATGCCGACCGTGGCCCATCGCCAGACAGACGCGGGACTGGTTGCGGTGCCGCTGGAACAAATTGCCATCGGCGACACCTTGCTGGTCTTGCCCCACGAAATTTGCCCCGTGGATGGTATCGTCGTCGCCGGACATGGCGTCATGGACGAGGCGTACCTGACCGGCGAGCCTTACAAAATGTCTAAATCAACCGGTTCCGAAGTTTACTCCGGGGCCATCAATGGCGAAGCCGCACTGACCATTCGCGCGACCAAACTGGCCAGCGACTCCCGCTATGCCAAGATCATGCGCGTGATGCAAGATTCCGAAAGCAACCGCCCCCAATTACGCCGGCTGGGCGATCAACTGGGGGCGTACTATACGCCCCTGGCCCTGGCAATCGCCGGCGCGGCCTGGGCGATCAGCGGCGAATCGATCCGCTTTTTGGCGGTCTTGGTGACCGCGACTCCCTGTCCCTTGCTGATCGCGATTCCCGTGGCGATCATCAGTTCGATTTCGCTGGCCGCGCGGCGGGGGATCATCATCCGCGATCCGGCCATCCTCGAGCAGATCGGCCAGTGCCGCACGATGATTTTTGACAAAACCGGCACGCTGACCTATGGCGAGCCGCGCCTGACCGCGCAGCTAGTCGCGCCGGGGTTTCAAGCCGACGACGTGCTGCGCGCGGCGGCCAGCCTAGAACAATATTCCCGGCATCCCCTGGCGTTGCCCGTGGTCCAAGCCGCCCAAGCGCGGGGGCTAAAGATCGAACACGCCGACGAACTGCGGGAGCCGCCGGGGCAGGGGCTGACCGGCATCGTGGCCGGACGGGAAATTCAAGTCACGCATCGAAAAAAACTGCTGGCGTTGCAACCCGCCCTCGCCGCGCAACTGCCGCCGGTCACCGGGGGACTGGAATGCGTGATCCTGATCAATGGCCAATACGCGGCGACGTATCAGTTTCGCGACGAACCCCGCGCGGAAGGGGTCAGCTTTGTGCATCATTTGGGGCCAAAGCATAACATCACCAAGCTGATGCTGGTGACCGGCGACCGCCAATCCGAGGCTGATTACCTGGCCCAGCGGGTGGGAATTCGGGATGTTCTAGCGAGCCAAACCCCCGAGCAAAAGCTGGCGATTGTGCGGGAAGAGACCGCCCGGGCAAAAACGCTGTATCTGGGGGACGGCGTGAACGACGCCCCGGCGCTCCTGGCGGCGACGGTCGGCGTGGCGATGGGGCAAAAGAGCGAAGTGACCAGCGAAGCGGCGGGAGCGGTCATCCTGGACAACTCGCTCAGTAAAGTCGATGAGTTGATCCATATCGGACATCGGATGCGGACGGTCGCGCTGCAAAGCGCGCTGGGGGGAATGGGCCTGAGCCTGGCGGCGATGGGGTTTGCGGCGATGGGACTTTTATCGCCCGTACTAGGCGCGGTAACCCAGGAAGTGATCGATGTGTTTTCGATCCTCAACGCGCTACGTGTTTCGGCCCCGCCAAGGAAGCTGACCGATTATCAAGCAGGGGCCGAGGGAGCCGCCAAGTTATCCAGCCCGCCTCCCACGGTCGCTGCCAACTGATTCCCCAGCCAGACAGACCTACGCCGTGCGGCGCGGAAACGCCGGGAAAGAATTACCAACCCTGCCCGACACCAGCGGATGTCGTTTCTGACGCCGGCTGCGAATATTCCACCCGATCACTCAACTGCTCCACCTGGGAAAGGGTTTGCAGCCAACTCTGCACCAACTCACTGGTCACCCAGGTGGGATCAAAGGGAGAGTTATGCGGAATCAGATGTACAATTTTGCTTTCCGATGCTGACCGATAGCAAATTGTCAGTCGGCTGAGCCCAAAGGGTTTGGTCCAGAGCGAAAAATTGGTGGAACTAATCCATTTGATATCTTGAAAAGGGATCTCCAACTCCTCCGGGCAACCCTCTAAACAGAGCGAACGGTCCGTGAGCCGCAAACTTCCCTTCCCCTGGTAGATGTAAATGTATTTACCCCAAAAAGACTCGGCGTAGTCATCCGATGCAAAATAACACTTGGGCTGATAGCGAATGTCCTGTGACATATTTCTCCCCTGGTGAACGATACAACCGGGCGTCCCCCCCGCACCGCACGGATTCTGGGCATTAACGAGGTATTCGACGGCCTGGGATAAATCTTACCAGGTGCGCGAAAAAAAGGGGGAAATAATTGAAAAGGGCTACGCCAGCGGTGAAAATGCCGGATAAGTGGTTGGAATGCCATATGTTAGGCAAAATCCCGAGTTTTATGTGGCATGGACGTTCCCAAATCACAACCACTCTCGTTAATGGGAATGGTCATAGCTAAAACATTGACAAGGTCGCGGCCAAACGAAAAAATACAAGCCATTTGCTGTCGATCCTGGGCGGCTGGGGATTTAGAAATATGATAGTTCCTCAATAAATTACGGATACGGGGATGACGTTATGGGGCGCATGATGTTGAAGCGTTTTATCATTCCGCTGCTTCTTGCATTGAGCATATCATTGCGGCTTGTAAGCGCGGAGGAACTTCGCGTTGGCGCAGAAGTGGTGATCATCCAGGCGGGCGAACTGTGGGACCAAAAGGTCAAAACCGATAAGGTTTGGCCCGGGTTGGTTCTGCGGGTACTCGCAATCAAGGATGGCAAGCTCTACCTTAAACATCACAAACATGGATGGCTGAATCAAACTCAGGCGATTCCGCTGAATCGTGCCGCCATTGATACGCTTGCGAATTTAATCAAAATTAATCCGACAGAAGCGAAGCTCTTTCAAGGGCGTGGCGAAGTCTGGCTTTCCCTAGGTGAACAAGACAATGCCTTGGCTGATTTTAACGAAGCAATCCGGTTGAAACTAACCGCCGACAGTTTCCATAGCCGCGGTTTAGTTTGGCTCCACAAGGGGGAATTCAACAAGGCTATCGCCGATTTTACCGAGGCTCTGACGCTTAATCCGACAAATGCTGGAATTTTTGTCAATCGCGGGAATGCCTGGTCCGAACTACGACAGTATGACAAGGCCATTAAGGATTTTAGCAAAGCCATTAAACTTGATCCCCGGGATTTTTCGGCCTTTCATAACCGTGCAATAACATGGAACACCGTAAAAGAGTACGGTAGGGCGATTTCCGACTATCGCGAAGCTATACGCCTTGCCCCGCAACAGTCGTTGTCGTACGGAAGCCTGGCGCGAATCTACGCCACCTGTGATGAAGATAAGCACCGCGATGGCAAGCTAGCTGTCGCACTGGCGATCAAGGCGTGTGAACTGTCAGATTGGAAAGATGACAACGAGCTTGAGAATCTCTCTGTCGCGTATGCCGAATATGGCGATTTCCCCCAGGCACTCGAATACCTAGAGCAAGCAAATCAACTGAATTCAACGGCAAACAAGGGAATGCGGGAAAACATGCGAGAGGCGTTTAATAAGGGGCACGCCTATCGGGATGTGCGAAAATAGGCATTATGCCGCTAGTGAGTAACAGCGGTTAGCACCAGTTGGCGCAGCCTACCGGTGTCGCGCAGCGACCAGAGGGAATCATGTGCGGGTAAATATTTCGGTACAAATTTATCCTTTTTTGGTTCATCCTCCCATCTAGATCCTCTTGCGATTCCGGGACTCATTTTGGCAACCAACCTGAGCCACCCGCGACTCAAACAGGTCAACTGCAATGATGTTAAATTACGCCATTCTAACTACCAATAAACGAGCTCGATGATAAAGTGCATGATAATCAAGAAAAAGATTAAAGATCCCCATTGCCAGAAATACCACAGGTAACTTTGAGTATGAGGTCCGAAACGAATCCAAATCAACAGCATGACTAGATATACCGCGATGAGAAACACTGCGGCAAGAGTTATTCGCCACACAGGAACTTGCTGCGGTGCCAAGTTAAAAACTGCTGTAATTATAGCGAGGGAACCGATCGCGACAATGCTGATAAGGCAAGTGCGAATGATGGGCCAAATTTGGTGGATGATAGGCTTTTCGTTATCTGGATTCATCCAAAGGTCTCGGTTGAGATTGCAAATCCGCGATTCTTCCTGGTGGCAAGCTGATACAAACAAAATACCCCTATTTCATTCTAGCATTGCCCTGTCTTTGCTGACATCCATTTCCTTGCTCACACCAGCACAACCCAAAAGCCCCGGCCATTTTGCGAAATAGTCGGGGGCCACTGGCGTTCCGCCAGTGCCCAGGTTGGTAAATCGCGACGATACACTGGTGGAAAAGGGCAGGTAGTGTCTCTATGATAAATATCCTAACGACTAAACTTGCCAACCATTCTGGCAAACGCTGGCAAATTGCCAGTGCCAACCAACATAACTGATATTGGATGCAGATTGGAGCAAGGAAATGCAGCCTGCCAGCAATGGTCAATACTGATTGAAAAGGGAAACTTCGTCAGCGCCTCCCCCCAGCGTAGCCACAGGTGCCATCATGCCCAAGCCAAAAACGATTACATTCCGTGCGCGGCTTTACTTTCTGCTGATGGGGATTTTTGGTTTGACAGTGACCGTGTGCGGTGCAGTGCTGTGCAGTGCGATGTTCGACGCGGAGCCAAAAGTCGCTGCGCCTGTCGCCTTTCTGATTATGAATTTGCCCTTCCTCTGCCTGTTTGGCTGGGGGGGCGGTCGGTTCCTGTGGATATTTCTCCGTTATCACCTATCCATCAGCGATACGGAAATTATCAACCGGGGATGGTTGGGAATGAAACACCTAAAAATAGCTGACGTGCGGGGACTGCTCTGGAATGGATCGCAGGTCCGAATCAGCGACGGGAAGCAAGAAGTGGTCATCGACCTGGAATTGTTTGGACGAGCAAACCGCGAGCGGATAATTCAACTGTTGCGCGGATTGATCGACGAATCACTGCAAGTCCGCTGGGACGAATTCGTCGCCAACCACATTGAAACGCCGGAGCGACGATGGCAGAAGTGGCGCAAACGGGTGTTGTACACGGCTTTCATTTTCTTTGGATCTATCTTGGGGATTCTTGGACTCGTCGGAGTGATTAAGCTTATCACTTATCTCGGAGTAAAAGAGTATGCCAAAATATTCTTAGCCTGCTTTCCTTATCTCTTAATCTTGCTAAACGTCGCTGACTATGTCTGGCGTCGTTGGAGAACGGGAAATTGGTTCCACGCACCCAACACGCCTTATCCGAAGGTCTTTGAGGAGGTCACCGATGCAAGAACAGGACTATTGATCATGTTAGTGATGCTCGGTTGTATGGGAATCAGCGTTGCAATGACCGACCCAAACTGGTTTTACTTTATACTGCTCGGAGGTCTTGCGCTGAATTTCGTTGGAATGTATTTTCTGGGAAATCTGCGGTTAGCTTACGCAAAAAAAGTCGCGGAACAGAAGCCGGAAGAGTAGAGAGCGGTTAGCTCCGGTTGGCGAACCTACCGGCAACCCAAGGAACTTGTTCCTTGGCCGCGCAGCGGCGGGAAACAGTTCATTTAAAATTTAAGCTCCATCAACTGGGCTGCATGTACTACGGACACGTCAACAAGGTTCTGTGCAATCCGCCGAGCCAAGACAGGTCGAATAGGAAAGCTTCCACGATGCCACCCAACACGTTTGGAAAGTACCGCAGAGTAGAGAAAACACTCAACTGCGCCTCCATGACGCCTTCACAAGCAGTAGGGAAATCGGCAACAACCCAATGAGTAATGCTGTAATTATAACGAACACTGCAAGCGTCGGATTGTTCTGACTCCAATCGCTATTTGCAATAACAACAGACAGATAAACCCAGATAGCACAATGGGCAGCAAAAAGCGGCAACCAGGATTTCCACCCTCGCAGCCAAGATTCGGTGATTGTCAAAACTTTTGAGCGTATAAACGCTTTTGCTTCAATGACTTTGTTCGTAGGAAAGATTTTCCATCGCAATTCAATCTTTTTCCCTTGATTGCCATAAAATATTACACCGTAATTCTTCCAGATAACTTGCTTGAGATCATGCCAGGCAATTCTTATCAACGGCCCATCCGGACTCAAGTAAGAAATTTCGAAGTCATTCATAGTCCATTTACCGAGCAATAAAAGCCACTTGAGAAATAAAAATAAAAGTAAAAGTAAACAGACCCCGCTTGCGACAATGATAAGACCTTCGCCTGGGGCAATTGTCACCCTCAATAAACCTGACATAATGATCGCAATTAATGGAGCGTAAAATATTGTTTTTATAATCCATAGTGACTTTTTGCAGTATGGATCGTCAGTAGTCAGGACAATTTCCTTGTTTGGTTGAGTGATTGGTACAATCGGCGGGTCGTGATCGTTCGTCTTCACCTTTGTATCGCTCCTCATTGAGTTACACTTAAAGACCGGCCACCCAAGGAACTTGTTCCTTGGCCACGCGGCGGCGGGAAACAGTTCATTTAAATTTTACGCTTTTTCCAATTGGCTACTTTGCCAAGCACACTGGTCCGCAAGACTAGAAAATCACTCGATACAACTGTGGCCAGGATTAGAAGACTAAAACCTATCATCAACCAATTACTTTTCTCAATTCCCCAAATAATTCCGAGCGCACTTCCTGTGTATGCCATATATCGATAAAGCATTCCTAGAATTAAAGTAACGACAATGTGGTAAATCCTAGTTTTCATAACAATATGCATAAAGTGTGATTGATTTGCTCGATTTAGTGACGTGTCTCGCACACTGCGTACTCCCATAATCCGGTGACAACTATTGGCAATATACCAGCTCATAACACAACCTAAAAAGCAGTAAAACAGCTATCATTAAGCTAAAATGCGGCAAATGCCCTTCATAAAGTATTAGTAATGCAATCAAGACGATTATTGCTTGCACACCCCAATAAAGGCGGACATCAAACTCAAACGCAACGCGGGTTTAGGAGCTAGCGTAAAAAACTTCGTGGGCGGTTTGGAAGCCCAGGCATTCGCGGGGTCTGTGGTTGATAAGATCTTGGACCCGGCGGACCTCTTGCGGAGTGACGTTT